>DATAOU010000302.1:0-6729 GCA_036265575.1 Pyrinomonadaceae bacterium | reverse complement strand
GGCAAGCTAAAGCTTGGACTCTGAACTGCTTGCTGCGACTCGTAACTAGAAACTCGAAACTCGAAACTGGAAACTCGAAACTCGGAACTCGGAACTCGGAACTATTTATTCACCGATACCCTTGTGCCTACGCCTGCCTCGCCGCTGAGTACGCGCGAGATGTTGCCCGGCTGGCGCATGTTGAAAACTATGATCGGCAGATTGTTGTCCATGCAAAGCGAGATTGCCGAAGCATCCATCACTTTCAACTGCTGCTCGAGCACTTCCTGATAGGTTATGCAATCGTAACGTGTCGCAGTCGAGTCCAACATCGGATCGGCCGAATAGATGCCTTCAACCTTGGTTGCTTTCAGAATGATATCGGCTTTGATTTCCAGCGCCCGCAACGCTGCGGCTGAGTCGGTCGTGAAATATGGATTGCCGGTGCCGGCCGCAAAAATGACGACCCGAGCTTTTTCCAGATGCCGTACCGCCCGTCGTCTGATAAAAGGCTCTGCCAGTTGCGGAATATCGATCGCCGACATCACGCGCGTTTGCACCTCCACCTTTTCGAGGGCGTCCTGCAGCACGACGGCGTTCATCACCGTCGCCAACATCCCGATATAGTCAGCGGCGGAACGGTCCATGTTGCCGGCGCTCTTCGAGACGCCGCGAAAAATGTTGCCGCCACCGACTACGACCGCGATCTCCACGCCCATTTGATGCACGGCCTTGAGTTGCTCGGCGACCATACGAGCTACATCAACATCGATGCCGTAGTTCTGCTCACCCATCAGGGCTTCGCCTGAAATCTTCAGCAGAACGCGCTTATAAGTCAGCGGGGATTTGTCGGGATTAGGTTCAGTGGCACTCATTGTGTTGGTATGGACGAGTCGTCGTATTGGCGACGGGGCGAATGTAGCCCGGACTTTCAAGGCCGGGATGGTCAGCCAACGGGTGGTGCGTCGCCTTAGTGACGACCCGAACAGTCTTTCAATTGTCGCTACGCGACAATAGTCCTTCGCCTAATTTTCCCCGGCGTTGAAACGCCGGGCTAAACTCGTTTGGACGCTACACGTCCTATTTTCTCAGCACTCAGCACTCAGCACTCAGCACTTTGCCCTTCACGCTTAGCTTACGAGTGACGCTACTTCGTTACCAAAGTCTTCGTCGCGGCGATCCAGGCCTTCGCCCATCTTGTAGCGAGTAAACCGACGAATTGTAATCTTCTCTCCGGTTTTAGCAACCTTTTCAGTTACCAATTCCGCCACAGTCTTGGCCGGATCTTTGACGAAAGGCTGGTCCAGCAGGACTGACTCTTCATAAAACTTATTGAGACGCCCTTCGACGATCTTATCGATCACCTGGTCGGGCTTGCTGGCATTCTTGGGATCGTTTTTGGCTTGAGCGCGAGCAATCTCGCGTTCCTTTTCGAGGTCAGCCGCAGCTACGTCCTCGCGTGACACATAGCGTGGCTCGGCCGCGGCGACGTGCATAGCGATGTCTTTAACCAACTGCTGGAACTCCTCGCCACGCGCTACGAAATCCGTTTCACAGTTGACTTCGACCAACACGCCAACCTTGCCGCCCATATGAATGTAGGAACCGACGATGCCTTCCGCAGCAATGCGGCCTTCTCGTTTTTTAGCGGAAGCCAATCCGCGTTTGCGCAAAATGTCGATTGCGCGTTCTTCCTGGCCCTCAGCTTCCACCAGCGCGTTTTTGCATTCCATCATGCCCGCGCCTGTCTTTTCCCGAAGCTGTTTCACTGCTGCTGCTGTTATGTCTGCCATGATTACAAATGTCTCCGATTTAGTTTTAAGTCTTTCTCCCTCTCCCTTTGGGAGAGGGTTGGGGAGAGGGCTTGTGCTCGTTAAGCTTCGCACCCTCCCCTAACCGCTCCCAACGGGAGGGGAAGAATCCAAGCGCGTTTTTCAGCAAAAAACGCAGCCCGGCGGGAGTCCCGCTTTGAAGGCTGCGCTCGCCGTTAGTAAAAAAATTAAATCTCTTGATCAGCTTGCCGCGACTACCGATTCTGCGTTGGCGTCAGCAGGAGCATCCGCCTCAGGCTCTTCTGTTGTCGCCGGAGCTGGAGCAGTTTCAACAGGCTCAGCGGCGGATCCTTCAGGTGCTGCTTCCGTTCCTGCTGCGGCTTCCGTTCCTTCTGCTGCCGTCGTCGCGGAGCTTTGCTCGGCCGTTTCCCCGGTAGCGCCTTCGCCCGCTGCTTCGTCACCGGTTTGCTCAACCACGCCGCCTTCAGTCGCTATCTGTTGGCCTTCGACAATCGAATCTGCAATACGCGATGCAAACAGGCGCACCGCACGCAGCGCATCGTCGTTGCCCGGAATAACGTAATCGATTCCTTCAGGCGAGCAGTTAGTGTCTACGACGGCAACGATTGGGATTCCCAAACGGTTAGCTTCGGCCACCGCAATCTCTTCCTTGCGTACGTCAATAATGAAAACCATGTCAGGCAGTCGGCTCATCGACTTGATACCGGACAAGTTCTTGTTCAGACTCTCGCGTTCGCGGTCGAGCTTGATGCGTTCCTTCTTGGTCAGCTTCTCGTAACGCCCGTCTGTCTGCATTGCTTCAAGATCTTTAAGGCGCTTGATCGACTTCTGAACTGTTTGGAAGTTCGTCAGCAGACCGCCCAACCAGCGCTGGTTGACGTAATACTGACCACAGCGTTCCGCTTCTTCGCGCACCGCCTCCTGGGCCTGGCGCTTGGTGCCGACAAACAGCACGGTCTTGCCTTTGTCTTCAGCGATGGCATTCGTCACAAAGGCGATAGCATCGCGAAACATGCGCTGCGTTTTTTGCAGATCAATAATGTAAATGCCGTTGCGCTCACCAAAGATGTATTCCTTCATCTTTGGATTCCAGCGCCGTACCTGGTGGCCGAAATGCACGCCAGCCTCCAGCAATTCTTTCATCGTAACCGAAACCAAACCGTAATCTCCTTTGTGTGAACTGGTTTAATGTACTCACCACAACTGTGGGTCCCTAAGTGTTAAGGGACAACCAATCCGAGTCGTGGCAATGGCGTTAAGAACAGTGACAAGTGAAAAGTAACAAGTGAAAAGTCAAACAGGTTTTACCTTTTCACTTTTCACCTTTCACTCTTCACGGTTATCTCTTTGAGAATTGGAAGCGCTTGCGTGCGCCCTTCTGCCCGTACTTCTTGCGTTCTTTAATACGCGGATCGCGAGTCACTAGTCCGGCCTCTTTCAATGCTGGTCGCAGGTCGCTGTTGTATTCCATCAGCGCTCGCGTAATGCCGTGACGAATTGCGCCGGCTTGACCCGCCGGGCCGCCGCCCTTGACGTTTACCAGCAGGTCGAACTTGCCGGTCGTTTCCGTCAACTGCAATGGTTGGCGAATAATCATGCGCAGCGTCTCGTTGGGGAAATACTGTTCAAACGGCTTGCGATTAATTTTCACTGCGCCGTCGCCCGCGCGCAGATAGACGCGCGCAGTCGAGGTCTTTCTTCGTCCGGTTCCGTAGTATTGAATATCAGCCACAGCTATATCTCGTCCTCTTTTAACTCTCGTTTGTTATCGGGTGGTGAGCGTGTGAACTTCGGGGCGTTGGGCGGTGTGCGGGTGTTCGGCGTCGGCGTAAACTTTTAACTTCTTCGCCATCGCTTTGCCGAGTTTAGTCTTCGGCAGCATGCCCTGGACGGCGAGACTAATCACGCGGTCTGGTCGCTTTGCAAACATCTCCTCGGCAGTCACCTCGCGCAAGCCGCCGGGGTACAACGTGTGCCGGCGATACATTTTCTGTTGGGCCTTAGCGCCCTTCAACACAGCCTTGCGCGCATTGATGACAATCACGTGATCGCCAACATCCATGAACGGGGTCCAGCGCGGACTGCGCTTACCCGACAGGATTGAGGCGACTTCGGATGCCAAATGCCCGACGGTTTGACCCGCCGCATCCACTACGTACCATTTTCGTTGTCCAGCGAGATCCTTGCCGCTGGGAAAGTATGTTGACATGGTTAACTATCTCTGTTTTCAGTGAATAAAACGCGAACGGTTAGAATACCGAACGGCAAAAAGAGTGTCAAGGCGAGGGCACTCAACCCGCGGCGACGGTCAAGCAGTTGAGAGTCCAAACTTTAGCTTGTTCCTTTCGGACCACTCAGGGAGTTCACGGTCCAGCTTTTACTTGCACCTTCCGCACAAAGTAACAACCTAAAGGCTGGACTCTGAACTGCTTGCCGCTATTACAACGAAAAGGCTCCTGGGCATTGCTGCCGAGGAGCCTTATCCTTGCGCGTCGCGAACCTTACGGCTGGGGCGGAGGCGTCGTGGTGCTGTCCTGCCGCTTCAACTTCGGCGGCTCCTGTTTCTCGACAGGTTTCTGCTCGCTGCCGTCAGGATTCGTGGTTGGCTCGTCCGGAGTGGGCTGACGCCGTTTGAGCGTCGGCCGTCCCGGCGCGCCCTCATCGGCGCTTGGCAGGGCTCCCGTACTCGAGGCCCGTGCATTCGAAAGCCGCAACAACTTCGCTTTCACGCGCTGAAACTCCGAAGTGCTGATTACATACTCGTCATGTTCCGGAAAGCGCGCCGCCAGGTTCAGCGCCGCAGCGCGTCGCTCGGGGGGCGCCGGGTGCGTCGAAAAAGCTTTCGCGATAACGCCTGGCTTCTTTTTGTTCTTGGCTTCCAGCTTTTCAAACATCGTGGCCATCGCCGTCGGGTCGTAACCAGCGGCCCACATATATTGAACGCCAAGCCGGTCCGCTTCCTCTTCGGCACTGCGACTAAACTTCATGAACAGGCCCAACAATCCGAGCCCCGCGGTGTTCTGATAAATCATTCCGGGGATGCCGCCGAGAAAAATCGATCCGCCCATCGCCAGGTATTCAAGGATGCTGGCTTTGGTCTGGTTCTCAACCGCATGGCGCGCGGCCACGTGACCGATCTCATGGGCCATAACGCCTGCGACTTCGGCTTCATTGTCCGCCACCAATAGCAAACCTTTGTTGACGTAGAAAAATCCGCCCGGCAAGGCAAAAGCGTTAACTTCGTCCGAGTCGATCACTTTGATTGTAAAGGGGACCTTTGCGTCTGAGTGCAACACGATGTTCTGACCGACGCGGTTCACGTACTCGGTGATCTCTGGGTCGTCAATGAACTTTGCCTGGCGATCCACTTCCGCGGCCAACTCGCGACCCATGCGCACTTCCTTTTCAGTCGAGCCGCTCATCTTCGCGATGATGCCTTTATTGATGTTGCGCTTCCCGATCAAGTTCGGGTCGTCGTTCACGGACAGCGGCTTATTGGATTTCGCGGGCAGCGGCGGTGGCGCCTTGGTAGTGCTTTTTGTCTCGTTCGGCGTTGCAGCCGCGACGGTTTGGTCCTGCTGCTGGGTAGTCTCTGAGCCTTTGTTGGTCGACGGAACGGTCTGTGTGGTTTGCGCGAAACCTGCAATAGAACTCAGGATTATTGCGGACGCGAGAATGAATGCGGTAGTAGTGCGGGAGATGCTGATCATCTTGAAAAAACCTCCAGAGACTTCAAACAAATCGTGCCGAAAAGGACTCCGGGGAAAAAACTTTCCAGGCGCCAGGGATTGAGTGGTTCTGCTCGAAAACTGTCGACGATTCTTAGGGTAATCGTGAGCTGTTTTAGCTATTTTCAAACGCGCAGTCTATGATGCCCGATTCCGGCTGCATGGTTGCGCCTGTATTCTCAGCAAATTGGGGAAACTCTTGGGGCCGGCTCGGTCCGTTAAGGACTCGCTTTGCAATAAGCGGGAACGCCGCCATTATAATCCCTGCGCGCGGAAAACCCTAAAAAGCACGAATTTTGGTGACCGGAGGTCAGTATCCCGACTAGTCGGGATAGCGGGTGGATGATCTCCCGAGCCAATCCTAATTTGCCGATGGTAAACAAACCCAAACCCACAATCTCGATTATCGGCGCCGGCCGTCTGGGCACTGCCTTAACGATCGCCTTAACAGCGAAAGGTTATTCAATTCGCGCATTGGCCGCCCGCCGCGTCGCCCATGCGCGCAAAGCCATCGCGCTTTCCAGTTTGCCTTCCCAAACTCTCGCCCTCGGCGCTGATCAACTTGAACAACTCCCCCCTAGCGACCTTGTTCTGATAACTACCCCCGACGATGTCATATCAGACATCGCGCAAACCTTTGCCGGTCTCGGTCGCAGCTCGCGTCAGCGCAGCACGTATTTGCATACGAGTGGCGCGCTCTCTTCCGCAGTCCTGGCGCCGCTCGCCAAACGCGGCTTCCATACAGGCTCGCTTCATCCTTTGATTTCCGTCAGCGATTCGCGCGCCGGTGCTGAGGCACTGAGCAGCGCCTTTTTCTGTGTCGAGGGCGACAGAGCCGCAGTGCGATCCGCAAAAGCGATTGTCCGCGACCTGAACGGTCATTCTTTTACAATCAAGCCCGAAAGCAAAGCCCTCTATCACGCGGCCGCGGTCATGGCCTCGCCCCACCTGGTTGCGCTGTTCGATGTCTCGCTTCAGATGCTGGTGTCGTGTGGCCTCAAAGCCAAAGAAGCGCAGCAGGTTCTCACGCCGCTCGTGCAAAGCACAGTGAACAACTTGAAACAGACCCCGCCTGAAAGAGCCTTAACCGGCACCTTCGCGCGCGGCGACGTCGCTACCGTCAAGAGTCATCTGAAAGCCCTGTCGCCAAAACACCTGGCCGAAGCCCGGGAGATTTACAAACTGCTCGGCCTTCATTCGCTTCAACTCGCCGCTCGGCGTGGCCTTGA
>DATAOU010000301.1:0-9026 GCA_036265575.1 Pyrinomonadaceae bacterium | reverse complement strand
TTCGGCGGTGTTAGCTGCCACGCCCGCGCGCCAGCATGACGTGCAGACGCGAAAGATTGCTTCAGCGTCGTCCATAGTCACGTCTTTGCGCTTGTTGAACTTGACGAAATCTTCGCGCGAGGTGATAACGCGCGGACGCTTCGAGACAGTAAAGACCGTTGAGCCCTGCGAAGAAAACGTGGTGGCGACGGTTTGGTCCAGCCCCTTAATGATGGTCACTACCGCAATAACTGCAGCCACGCCGACAACGATGCCCATCAAAGTCAGTGCCGTTCGCAACTTATTGGCGCGCAGACTACCGATCGCGACCAGAAACGCTTCCCATAACGCCGCGACGCGCAGCAGCTTAAACGCTCCTCTTAAGGGCGCCACAATTTGCGCTGCTCCTTTTGCAGAAGTAGTGCTCGTAGGTGCGGGCGGTTTGCTGACTGATAACATACTTCTTCAAATGGTACGGACCACATCCGATTCGGCTTTGCCGCCGGATGTGCGGCGGCGGCTATCCCCCGCCGAAAGCATCTTTAGAATTTCCCGGGCACATAACAAAATGGGCGGGTACAGGACCCGCCCTAAAAATTTTGAACTTTCCCCATGCATGGCCTACCTGATCTTCTCATCTTTTTCGATCAGACCGTCGCGAATGGAAATGACGCGATGGGCCCGCTCAGCGATGTCGTGCTCGTGAGTCACCACAATGATCGTGTTCCCCTCGCCGTGCAGCCGCTCGAACAGATCCATGATTTCCATGCTGGTGTGAGTATCAAGCGCGCCGGTAGGCTCGTCCGCCAGCAAAATCGAAGGATGATTCACCAGCGCTCGAGCGATTGCCACGCGCTGGCGCTGACCTCCGGAAAGCTCGTTGGGCCGGTGCGTCACACGATCTGCAAGATCAACCGCGCGCAAAGCTTCCTTGGCCATCTCATGACGCTGGCTTGAGCCGATGCCACCGTAAATCAGCGGCAACTCTACGTTGTGCAATGCAGTCGCGCGCGCTAACAAATTAAATGTCTGAAAAACAAAACCCACTTCCTGGTTGCGAATGCGTGCGAGCTCATCGTCATCCATCTCGGAAACGTTCTTGCCGTTGAGCCAGTACTCGCCTTTGGTTGGAGTATCGAGGCAGCCAATCAAATTCATCAAAGTCGATTTGCCGGAACCAGATGGACCAATGATCGCAATGTACTCACCCTTAGGGATGTCAAACGACACACCATGAAGGGCGTGAACTTGCTCGGATCCCATCTCGTACGTTTTCCAAATGTTCCGCATCGAGATGAGCGAGTTGGCGTCATGCGCGCGCACGGGTTCTTCCGGAAGCGCGCTCGGCGTCGGCGGAGATGCCAGGGTAACGTCGCTCATTAGCTGCCCTCGTTTGCGTTGGCGTTTGCGCCTGCTTTGCGTTCCTGGCGTTTGACCACCATGCCATCCTTCAGCGTCTTCAACACGCGGCTGGGACCGCGGACGATCTCCATGCCGGGTTTAACGCCGCTGGTGATTTCGATATCGGCTTCGCCGGTAATACCAGTGGTCACTTCAATGAAGCGTACCTTGTTGCCTTCGAGCAGGTAAACGCCTTTCACGCTTTTTGGTTTTTCACCGCTGGCAGGCGTCGGCACGTTTCCGGCGACGGTTGCACCCGGCGAGGGTGCCGGCGGCGCCTTCTCGACAATAGCTTCGAGTGGAACTGCGACTACATTGTTCTTCGTTTTAGTTGTGATGGTTGCAGTGCCGCTCATGCCGGGTCGTAGTGCGTTGCGCACTTCATCCGGCATATCACGCAACTCGACCGTCACCTTGAATTCCTTTGCCTCCTGCACGTTCACGCGATTCGAAAGGCCGCCCTGTGTGTCGGACTTGGAAACTGCCAACGGATTTTTCTGAGTTACGACTGCGTTGATTTCTTTGTCGCCGAGTGCATCGACTTTCACCTTCGCCTGTTGCCCCACCTCGACGTTTGAGATTTCAGTTTCGTCAACGTTCACTTCTACATTGATCGTTGACATGTCCGCGATGGTCATAAGCGGCGTGGTTGAAAGGCCTGCGACGGCATACTCGCCAACTCGGGTTGGTATGTCAGCCACTACGCCGTTAAGCGGCGACAACTGGGTAGCCTTGGAGCGTTGACTCGACTGGCCGCGCAGCAGTGCTTGCTGCTGGTTGGCGCGCATCTCGGAAGAACGGATGCCCGTCTTCGCTTCCTGGACCGCAAGCTTTTGCTGGTTGGCTCTCTCCTGAGCTTCTTTAACAGCGATACGTTGCGATTCCAAATTTGCTTTGGCTGTCTGCAAGGCAATCTTGGCCTGATCATAACGATCGCGCGCCGCATCATAATCTCCGCGCGATGCCACACCCGCTTCAATGAGATCGCTGCTGCGTTTCAATTCGCGCTGCGCGGTATTCAAATCAACCTGGGCCCGATCGACGGATGTCTGCAAAGCGACCAGCTGCTGGCGCGCGGACGCAACCGATGATTCGGCCACGACCAGTCCTTGCTGAGAAGTAGCGACCGCATTGCGGGCGCTCTGGATATCGTTGATGGCCTGTTGTGCGGCGGCAAATTGCGCTTCCTGGCTTGACTGCAACTGCGTCGGGTCGACGCGCACGAGTGGCTTGCCCTGAGTCACCTGGTCGCCGGCGTTCACATAAATCTCTTCAATGCGGCCGGGAACCTCGCTGGTAAGCTTGATGTAACGAATCGGTCTGACCTCGCCGGACGCGGTTACGGTCTGGCGCAGTTCTGGTTTTACTTCCAGCTTGATGGTGGTGACTTCAGCTTCATCTTTGCGGGTGGCAAATACGCTGATGATAATGATTAGCGCGAGCAGGGCGACAGCCGATACCGCGATAATAATTTTTTTCTTCCTGGTCAAAGCCATGATTCTTCCTTCGCTCGGGGGGGTTAATCTTTCTTTATGCTAATTAGCTAATATTCTCGGACAAAATGGCTGGCGCAAAAACCAGTTTGGTTCGAGTAACTCTTACGTCGAAAAACCCAAAACAGTTTCAAATATGCGACTTTAAGCTTCGGAGCTATGCCGGCCCGTAAGGCATCCTGCAGTTGTTGAGTTCGACTTTCCCCACCCCGACATTCACCGAGCGCGGGAGTATTAAAAGGCTGCAAGGATCTAATCTATTTTTGTGTAGCAAACTGTCAGTTTGCGGCTCTTGGTCTCCTGCGACCATCGCAAACTAACAGTTTGCTTTGGAAATTAGCGCACTGCCCTAAAGGCTGCAAGATTGGCGATGCCAATAGTTTCGGGATAGAATGACCCGCCGATCTTTAGCTAAGTCCTGGCCGTCTGGATTTAGAATCTATCGCGAATTGACTGCGAGTCGCAAACCTCCGAAAAACGATGATTACGTGTGAAAGGTGCAAAACCGAGAACCTCGACGGTTCGCAGTATTGCGACGAATGCGGCGCCGCCCTAAGACCGAATGCGAGCTCCCGAGCCAACGGCTCGGGGACGATGGTGGAGTATAGGCCTGACGGTGATGGTCAAAATGGCTCGCGCAGCCCCGCACCGGCCGCTCAGCCTGAAGCAGCGGGCAAAGGTTCAGCGGCTGTGAACCTTGCGTCACCACAGGGCTCAAGCGACAAAGCGCATGCAAAGCTGGTTATCGAGCGCGGTAAATCCGCCGGGAAGCAATTTCTGTTGAGCTCGGCCGAGTCACAAATTGGCCGTTGGGATGCGGACGGGGGAGTTTTTCCAGACGTGGATTTGGACACGGACGATCCGGAAGCGAAAGTCTCGCGACGCCATGCGCGCGTTACATTTCACGATGGGCAGTATTTTCTCGAAGATCTTGGTTCAACGAACGGTACTTTTGTGAACCGCGGCAAGAGATTGTCGCCGGGGACGCGCCAGTCACTTAAGGATGGCGACGAGATCATTGTGGGAAAAACCTTCCTGCGTTTCCGCCTTGTTAAATAATTCCGTTATCGGTTCGTCAACAGAAACGGACAGGCTTTTGGGAAAAACAGGTTCTTAATAAATGGCCGAGTGTCTCGAATGTGGAACGCCGGTAATGCCGGGTGAAAGCTTCTGCCGCAACTGCGGCACGCAGCAGGCTGCGCCAACTCCCGTCGCGGCAAAACCTGCGTCGCAAGATTCTTCCTCCGAGCAAGAAACCCTCGAAGATGTAAGTGGACCGATTTCATCGGAGTCGCTTGGCGGCAGCTCTACCGCTGATTACCCGGCGCCGGTAAAGCATACCGTTAAGAAGGGAACTACCGGAGGCCGCCAACCGGCCGTAAAACAACTCGATCCCGGCAGTGTGCTGAATAATCGCTACGAAATTGCTCGTCGTATTGGTGGCGGAGGAATGGGTGCAGTTTACCTCGCCAAGGACCGCAATCTCGGCGATGCGCCGCGCGCTGTCAAAGAAATGGTCGAGTCGCATCTTGATCCCGCGCAGCACGAAAAAGCCATCGGGGATTTCAAACGTGAGTCGTTGCTGCTCACTTCTCTGGAACATCCGTCGATTCCCACCATCTACGATTATTTTTATGACGAAACCCTGGGGCGGTTTTATCTGGTAATGAAGTTTATCGCCGGCGGTGATCTTGCTTCGCGTCTAAGAAGCGCACCGGGAGGAAAAGTCGACGAAAAAACTGTTACCGATTGGGGCATGCAGACCGCTGACGTTTTGCATTATCTGCACACGCGACCAAAACCGATCATCTATCGCGACTTGAAGCCGGCGAACCTGATGATTGACGGCAACACTGGCCGCGTGATGTTGATTGATTTTGGCATCGCGCGCTGGGTGAAGCAGGAAGAGAAGGGCGTGACTGCGGTAGGCACCATGGGTTATGCGCCGCCGGAACTCTTTGGCGGCCGCGTCGAGCCCAGGTCTGACGTTTACAGTTTGGGTGCGACAATGTTTCACCTCGTGACGGGATCTGATCCTCAGGACAATCCGTTATTGATTTTTGATTTTCAAAAGAACCCGCGCCCACGCCAGATAGCGCCTTCCATCTCCAGCGAGATGGAACAAATCCTGATGCGTGCGGTTGAGTACAAACCCGAGGATCGTTTTGCGTCTGCCGGTCAGATGCGCGACGCGCTGGCTACTCATCTCGAAAAACTGATGAGCGGTCAGGTGACCTATGGCTCAGGGCCGCAGGTCGGCAGCGAAACTACGCAGGTGCAAACTGTTTTCTGCGGATTCTGCGGCGGCCGCATTGCTGCCGACGATGTGTTCTGTGCACATTGTGGTGCACGCCAGCCGATGGCGGGCGCCGGCTCGAGTGCCGCGCTGAATGCGGCACGGCAAACAGCGAAGCTGGTCGTTGCGGGCACCACTGAGCTTGATGCTTCGTTCGTGTTACAGAAGGACAACAACCTGGTGGGCCGCACCGATCCGCATTCAAATGTTTTTCCTGAGATTGATCTTTCGCGCTTTGATCCGGAAACAAAAGTTTCCCGCCGTCATGCACGCATTTGGCGCGAAGGCGAAACGTTTTTAGTCGAAGATTTGGGTTCAGTTAACGGCACGGTGATCAACGACTCGGTAAGATTGGCGCCGCGGCAACCACGAGTGTTGGACAGCGGCGACAAGATTCGACTGGGAGAGACGACGCTGCATTTTCTCCTGGGGTAGTCCGTTGTCCGTTGTCCGTTGTCCGTTGTCAGTTGTTCGTGGACAGCGTTTACTCGTGACTCTTGCAAGAATGGCAATCAACCAAAGATCACCGCAACAACTGACGACGGACAACTGACCAACCAATGAGCGCCGAAACCGTAGCAGTGCAAAGAAGCGTCAAGCCCGGGCCACCCATACAAAAACTAACCAGGATTCGTGGCCCGTTTTCGTTGCGCTGCGGGGCGATTTTGATCGACTACATAGTCCTGGCGGCGGTCCTGGCGTTTAGCACGCTCGTCAGCCGGCTGTTCGGCGGTGGGGCGCGCTCGGCAGGAAGTTCTTCTTTAACGGTCGGCGTTTTCCTGACGGTGGCACTAGCGACCTTGAATCTTGGCGTTCTTCCGGGACTGACCGGATTCACGATCGGAAAGTGGGCCACGGGCCTGCGCATCAGGCAGAGCGATGGAACGGAGTTAGGAATTGGGCGCGCTTTCTTGCGGCACTTCGTTGGCTATCCTCTGTCCGCATTGCCGCTCGGTCTGGGATTTATCATTGCTGCCTTAAACACGCGCGGTCGCGGCTTACATGATCTGATTGCCGGCACCATCGTTGTGCGCGAAGGATCCGCGGTGGTTGATAATCGGCGGCGCAGGGTTTGAAACTACAAATGTTTGTGATCTGAGATCTCAGATCTGAGATCTCAGAGGAAAAATCTGAGATCTAATCAATAGCAAGGACCAAAGTCCGAAGACCGAAGACCAAAGTCCGAAGACCGAAGACCGAAGACCAAAGACCAAGGACCGAAGACCAAAGACCAAGAACCAAAGTCCGAAGACCAAAAACCAAAAGCCGAAGACCAAAGACCAAGGACCAAAAACCAAAGCACAGCACTAAACTACGGACCAAGGACCAAAGTCCGAAAACCAAATCAAGAATGCCTGAGTTAATAGTCAAATATCCCGACCGCGCCCCGGACCGTTTTCCCCTGGGGCGATTAAGAATCACCCTCGGCCGCTCGGCCCGCAACGATCTGTGTATTCCTGATCCGTTTGCCTCGCGCGTCCATGCTGAAGTTCGGCGTGAGGGCGAAGAGTATTTTCTTCAGGATTTGGGGTCGGCCAACGGCACTCTTTACAACGGCGGTACGGTTGAGGGCACCGTGCCCCTGACTCCGGGCGGGCGCATACAAATCGGCGAGACGGAAATCGTTTTTGACGACGGCACTTACAACTCGGGCATGGGCGCCACCATGATCACCGACAACCACACGCCGTTACCCGAAGCGACAATTGCTTTGCCTTCCGGCGATCGCACGACTTCTGGTCTGTTGGAAGCGATTGAAGGCGCGCGCACTAAGCCTGAAGAGATAGCTGCCGCGCGTGTCGAACGTGAAGGCGATCTGCTAGCCCTAATCAGCAAAGTGGGGGTGACGTTGCTGGCGGCCACCACGCTCAATGAAACACTCGAACAGATTGTCTCGCTCGTGTTTGAAGCGGTGCCGGCGGATCGCTGTCTGCTGATGATGCGCGACGAGGGCAGCGACGAAATGAAGGTAGCAGTCGCGCGCTTGCGCGATCGCGTCGGCGAAGTGGGCGAAATTCGGGTCAGCCGAAATGTAATGGACGAAGTGCTGATGCGCGGCAAGTCCGTTCTGACCTCAGACGCGCAACACGATCCGCGTTTCGCCAGCGGCACCATGGTTTTGCAAGGCGTCCGCTCAGTGCTCGCTGTTCCACTCGGCGTTTCAGAAAAAGTCTTTGGCATCATCTATGCTGACTCACCGATCGCTGAAGGACGTTTCACCGAAGACCACTTGAAAGTTTTGACTACGTTGGCATCGGTCGCTGCGATTCGGGTTGAGAATGCCAGGCTCGGTGAAGCACGTCTGCAACAGGAACGTCTGGAACGTGAGCTGCAACTGGCCATGGAGATTCAGCAGCGCTTTCAGCCGACTGCGCCGCCAGCGTTGTTTGGTTATGAACTGCAAGGCATTAGTTTTCCCTGCTATGAAATCGGCGGCGATTATTACGACTTTATTAAGCGTGAAGACGGACGCCTGGTAATTGCGCTGGGCGATGTGTCAGGCAAGGGAACTGCCGCGGCGTTGCTGATGTCGTCGTTGCATGCCGCGATTCACGCACAAACCGGTTCACACGACACCCTCGTGGAAACGATCTCGGCGGTCAATCGTTATTTGGCTGACAACATTCCGCCGAATCGATTTGTCACTCTCTTTTACGCCGAGTTGGATCCGGAATCGGGCGCTTTGTCTTTCCTCAACGCCGGTCATAATCCGCCGCTCATCGTTCATGCGGCGGGAACGGTCGAGCAGTTGGCTTCGGGCGGTTTGCCTTTGGGGATCAAACGAGACGCGGAGTATCGCGAGGGCCGCACGCAATTGCAGCTAGGCGACGTCCTTGTGATTTATTCAGATGGAGTAACGGAAGCGGCCAGCCCGACTGGAGAAGAGTTTGGACCAACGCGGCTTTACGAGACGGTTTCCCGCAACGTCGACGCTTCGGCAGCCGGAATTCGCGATCGCATCGAATCGGCCTTAACGAAGTTCTCACAAGGCACGCAAGCGGCTGACGACATCACGCTCGTCATCGTTAAGCGCCAGACCGAAGCCAGACGCTCGGCCGCGAGCAGCGGGTCGGTTGCACCGGTCATTCGCTAGCCGCGTCACACAAGCCTCTCGGCTTTCAAGTTTTCACATCAACGCCACTTAGCAGGTGGAGAAATGTACCAGCGAAGATCGAGTACATTCCCCAATGGCTGAGCGGCGTTTTCAAATTCGTCAGCTTTGGTTCGTAAAAGAACGCCACCACAAACAGAACGGTAGCAACTACAATCAGGACTGAACCGAGTAACTGAATGACGCGGCGCGTTTGGGTTGTTTGAAAAGTGAAGTATGTGCCGATGCCGATATGTAACAAACCGGCGAGCAGAATAAAGATGTGCCGCGTGCGATAGAGCATGCGCGGTCCATCCGGCATACCGTGAAGGTGCTGGAGATACTTGTCCATGTATTGGCCGGTGAGCAGAAAGACAATCACTGTCACCATGCCGAAAACTGCGTGGAACTTCTTCATCAGAGTCGTTCACTCAGTATGTTTGCCTGGCAGCAACGCTTCAAAAGGCAGGTCTCGCGGACCATTTTCATCGCAGATTGCAAACGTAGCTTTTTTTCCATTGTCGTTCAGCTCATACATAGCCACACCCGCATATTCGCCACGCGCATTGAGGATGTAGAACCGGACGTAAAAGTTGGGATTGCCGTCGCGCTTGAGCAGACGCTTTTCGTAAGTGTTTGCCTTGATTCTTCTGAGCGCTTCCATGCCCGCATCTTTGGGATGTTTGCCGCGCCGCATCTCTTCAACGATTAGGAATGAGCAAAGACCGAACAGGTTCGCTTCACCGCGGCCTGTTGATCCGGCGAC
>DATAOU010000300.1:0-5071 GCA_036265575.1 Pyrinomonadaceae bacterium | reverse complement strand
TGGCAAGACGACGACAATAGGCAAGCTGGCGCAACGTATTAAGGCGGAGGGGAATGACGTTCTGATTTGCGCGGCCGATACTTTCCGCGCGGCGGCTTCCGACCAACTGGCAATTTGGGCAGAGCGAACGGGAGTTCCCTTGATTCAACAGAAGCAGGGAACCGATCCGGCAGCGGTCCTGTTCGATGCGTTGAAGGCGTCAAAGGCTCGGAGCTCGGATGTATTGATTGTTGATACCGCCGGTCGTCTTCACAACAAATCGAATCTGATGGCGGAGCTGGAAAAAATGAAACGAGTAGCTGCGCGTGAAGTTGAAGGCGCGCCGCATGAGACCTTGCTGGTTGTTGATGCCGTAACCGGTCAGAATGGACTGGAACAGGCACGACAGTTTCTAAAAGTTGCGGGCGTCACCGGAATCGTGCTCACAAAACTTGATGGCACCGCTAAGGGCGGCATTGCCGTGGCGATCGCAAATGAACTCGGGTTGCCGATTCGCTACGCAGGCATCGGCGAAAAGGTTGACGACCTTGTCGTATTTGATCCCGAATTGTACGTCAATGGCTTGTTCGAATAAGACTCACGTGCAGCAAACCATAGCAACAGCGCAGAACGAAATTGGCGAGTGGACTGAAGCGGATATTCGCTTCATGCAGCGCGCCCTCGCCCTGGCGGCACAAGGTGCTGGGCAAGTCAGCCCGGGACCACTGGTCGGCTGCGTGATTGTTTCTCCGGCTGGCGAAATGCTCGGCGAAGGTTATTACGTTTACGAAAAACTCAAGCACGCGGAAACTTACGCGCTGGAGCAAGCAGGCGAGCGTGCGCGCGGCGCCACCGCGTACGTTTCACTCGAGCCTCATGCGCACCACGGTCGCACGCCACCTTGCACTGATGCCTTGATCAAGGCCGGCGTCAGTCGCGTGATCTCTCCGATAGAAGACCCGAATCCCAAAGTATCCGGTAAAGGCTTTGCACATTTGCGCGCGATGGGCGTGGCGGTTTCGGTCGGTTTACTTGCGGATCAGGCACGGCAATTAAATGAAAAATATCTGCACTTCATGGCTACTGGCCGTCCCTTCGTTCACTTGAAACTTGCGGCGTCGTTGGACGGCAAGATAGCCACGCGCACGGGAGACTCGCAGTGGATTACGGGACCCGTAGCGCGTGCGCGCGTGCAGCAACTGCGGCATGAGTACGACGCCATTCTGGTGGGCGCGGGCACTGCATCAGTTGACGATCCGTTACTGACTGATCGATCGGGCCTGGCTCGCAGGAAGGCTTTGGTTCGTGTTTTGCTTGATGAGGAAATGAAAATTTCTGCCGCAGCAAAATTAGTAACCACAGCCGCTGAGGCTCCGTTGCTTGTCTTTACCGGACAAAAGGCCGACCCAGCCAAAATTGATTTGCTGAAGTCGTCGGGAGTTGAAGTTGTGGCCGATGACGCAAACGGTCGTGATTTGTTGGCCGTTCTCAACGAGCTCAGAAAACGCGAGATTCAAAGCGTACTGGTTGAGGGTGGCGCCACAGTGGCGGGAAACCTTCTCGCGAGCGGCTTGGTCGACAAGATCTCATTTTTTGTAGCTCCAATTATCATTGGCGGTCGCGAAGCTCCCTCAGCCATCGGCGGCGCCGGAGCTGAACGGCTGGCCGATGCATGGAGGCTTAAGCACATCGAGATCAACCGGCACGGTGATGATATTGAAGTGACTGGCTATCCAGGCAAGTTTGAAGGATGAAAGCAGCAAATGAAGGCCGAAGGACAAAGGCGAAAGGATCAACAAAAGATCCCGAGGACTCTTCACTTCATCCTTCGTTCTCCAGCCACCGGCCATCAAAGCGCTTTGGCCAGAATTTTCTCACCGATAAGTCAGTCATCAAACGAATAATTGAGTCGCTCGATCCGCAGCCTGGCGAAACCATTGTGGAAATTGGCCCGGGAAGGGGAGCGTTGACCGCGCCACTCATCGAACGCGCAACTCAGTTAGTGGCGATTGAGTTTGACCGAAACCTGATTCCAATTCTTGTAGACACGTTCGGCAATAAAGAAAACTTCAAACTTGTTCAGAACGATGCGCTAGTCACGGACATCTGCGATGAGATTCGTCCCGCCAGTATCGCGCGCGTAGTTGCGAATCTTCCTTACAACATCGCGACCGCAGTGCTGCAGAGATTGATAGAGCAGCGGGCCTGTCTAACCGAATTGATATTGATGCTGCAACGAGAGGTGGTCGACCGGATTGTTGCGTCTCCGGGTTCTGCTGAGCGTGGCTACCTGTCGGTCTTTGTTGAAGCCTATTGCGAAACTGAAAAGCTTTTCGATGTGGCGCCAGCTTCTTTTCGGCCGGCACCCAAGATTTGGAGCACCGTCGTTCGTTTACAACTGCGGCCCAAGATTGCTTTTGACGCGCGCGAAGAAACACTGCTGTGGCAGGTTGTGAGCGCCGGATTCGCACAGCGCCGCAAAACGATTCTCAATAACTTGCGCAGCGCGCCTTCGCCTTTGCAGGACCGGTTGAAAGCTCATGGCGGCGCCAGCATTATTCTGTGTCGAGCAGAGGTCGAACTGCAGCGTCGCGCCGAGACATTGACACTCGACGAGTGGACGCGCATTGTGCGTGCGCTGGGCTAGTTATGATTTAGAACTAACGTTTCGATAACGCCGGTCAGTGCTTGCCGCATTGCGCCAGGCAATGTCGATACACTGAGATGCAGGCGTGATCGTTGTTCTTCCCACCAGAACTCAAGCATTCGAATAACAACCCGGCGCACGTGCTGACGCAGGCAGGATCAGGCGTATTCTGTGGCGCGGGGGCTGAGCTGGTTGTAGCGCCAGTGGCGACGATAATCACAGACATGAGAAACAAAAAACGTAGGTTTCGTAGAGGTGATTCCATGCGGTCCTCCTGAGGCTCGACGTATTTCCAGTTGCGGGATTTGTGAGGACAATAATCCTGCCTCGGCTTTGCAGTCAATGGTCAGAAGTACAGCCGCCTCTGGGACAGAGGCGGCTGGTTGGGGCAACTAAATTAGGCGTTGTTTAGTTGCAGATGGTTTTGGTTTGGTTAGACAGTAGGCGCTAACTCTATTCAACGCCAGCACGAGTGACCTGCGTGTGCGGGGGCGCATAATTTATTCGCCGCAATTCCCTCATGCGATCAACGCCCATAATCCCTTCCACGATCTCGTAGCCCATTAACGCCAGGACGCGGCCCTTTACAAAGATGGGGCGCGAGTTGCCATACCAATCGACGCATGATGCGCGACAGGCGTCATCGACGGCCTTGTCGGATTGCGCTGCCAACTCTCCCGCTTCTTCAAAATGCAGCGACTTGTTTCGCAGAAAGAGAATTGCGGAAGAACTCGAAAACAGGTGTTGATAGCCAGGCCGAGCTGGGGTGCTGATCGGCAGACCTAACGTGCCCGAATCTGGCCCATCAGGTTTGTAGAAGAATCCCTGACTGCGCAACTCGCCCTGCGAGGCGCCTTTTCGCGTGAACCGATCCGCAACTTCGGGCCATTCGCCGAGGCGCACCGCTGAGAATTGCAAATCCGTGCCATCCGTTCCAATCACAACCGCGTCATTACCAAGTTGCTCAATTCGATCCACGCCATGCGGCAGCAGAATGCGATTAACCTCACCGCCGGCCCAACGAACTGCGACTAAACTGGAACGACCTGTTTGCTGCGGATAGCCCCAGCCGCTGCCCGTTCCGTACAAGAGATAATCGCCGACAAAGCGGTTTTGAAAAGTGTAGCCCGAGGGTCTCGGTAGTTTGCGATAGTTGAAACTCGGTACGTCCTGGCTGCCATCCGAGAAGCTGCTCAGTGGCACGCGCATCAGGGCCACGTCACCAGCAGCTATTTCCGCGCCCCACATGCCATCACCAACTGAATCGGCGCGCACCAGCACATTCAGATTGCCGTCGCTGCTTTCGAGAAATGAAAACTGATCGATCGGGGCGCCGGCGACGCCGAGTGCGCTTGGGCTTGAACCATCGAGTGGCAAGCGATAGACCATCGCCTGCGTTCGCGCCTGGTTTCCGCGATAAACCCAGTCGTTTACCCAAACATAAACAGCGTCGGGCGACACATAGAAAACGCGTCCCGGTGGGCCAAGCACCGCCGTTGCTTCACATTTGAAGTCACCACTGGAAAGGTCGCAGACCGTAACCGTGTGCAAAGCAGTTCCATAGTTCAGTTCCATCTCCCGTTCTGGTCGATAAACGTGGGTCGCTGAAACTATTCGCTGGAACTCGTCAGGCTTAGCTCCTTTGTGCCATCTGCGCACAGCGGGAAAACTTTCAAAGGGATTATCGGCATAAGCGTTTAGATAAAGCGGGCTGTAGAAAATTAATTTGTTGCCGATCAAGCGACTGGCGTAGTTGCGCGAAGAGTAGTAATCGTTCGAACGCAGGTGATAGGTAGAGCGGTACGAGAGATTTCCCGTGTCGTCGATATTGAACAGTCCAACCTCGGTGCCGCCTCGTTCATAGCTGTAACCAATCACGGCAATCGTATCGGCCGATACCAGCATCTCGTCGTACCAGGTGTTTCCCGGATTAATGTCTGGTCCAAAGGCGTCAACTGCTGAGATCGGTTTCAGCTCATTGCCCCCGATCGCTACGGTGAACAAACGGCCACGCCGTAGCACGACGAGATGATCTCCGTGCAACTTGACGATCCCGCCTTCGTCTACTCCAGCATGCTGTACGTTTGTAATCGACTCATCCGCGGCTTCGGCTTTTGCCAAACCGGCAACTGATAAGGTTGGCGCGGGGGCGGCGGCGTCGGAATTAGCGCTCTTCGCACTAGCCTGGCGGCCGCGCAGTTGCTTTTCACCCATTTGGCGGAGATAAGTGGCCAACTCCTGATCGGATTTAAAGGCGCGCATGTTCTTCCTGACCGGCGAGTTGACGCCGCCCGGAAAGACTGCCGGAATTGCGTTGCCGGAAACCTCTGTGCAGGCAGGCAATATGAACCCGACAAATAATGTGACGACGGCGAGCAGGGAAAGCTTTTTCATGGTGGCCTCTCTTGTTTTCAATGGAGATCGAAACGCACTTGTCCCAAGAAC
>DATAOU010000299.1:0-5828 GCA_036265575.1 Pyrinomonadaceae bacterium | reverse complement strand
ACAATACCCGCGAGCTCCGCGCGCCAGAATTTTTCCGCTTGTTGCGTGTCCTGCTGTTCAAGCCATTTCAGATAACTGGTAAAGTCCGGCGCCTCTTTCAAATCTGTTTCGCGGTCGTGGGCCAGTTGCTGATAGAACTGTGATACTTCGGCACGCACCAACGACATGGACCAGCCGTCAAGAATGATGTGATGGTTACTGACAACGATCCAGAAGGCCTCGTCGTCGGTCTTTAATAACGCCACTCTGATCAGCGGCGCAGTCCCCAGGTCAAAGCCACGATCACAGTCCGCTTTTAGAAACGCGTCACGTCGCGACTCCTGTTCGTTGGCTGACAAGCCGCGCCAGTCATGCTGCTGAAACGGAAGTGTTGCTTCGGCATGAACTAACCGAGAAAACCGCTCGGCGTCATCGGTTGAAAAGGAAGTACGAAGAATTTCATGCCGCGCGATTACACGTTGCCAGGCCGTGGCAAAAGCAGCGGCGTTCAGCGGCCCGCGATAGGTGTAGCAGATCTGCTCGCAGTACGCTTTCGACTCGGGTGCGTACAGCGAATAGATCAGCATCGCCTGTTGGGTTGGCGTCAGTCTATTAATGTCGTTTTCTTGAACAATCATCGGTTGTCCGGGTTCTTCGCAGGTTGATTAGAACTCTTCGGCAAATTTACGTTGCGCTTCTTCTTCGGAAAGCTGGCTGAGCTCCGCAAGCATTACGGCCAGCTCGTCATCTTCAGTTGCCGCCGTCTGCATTTCATAGATCGCGGCCGCTAAACCGGCCACGTTCGGGGTTTCAAAAATCCGTCGCAGCGGCAGTTCGACAGCTAAGATATTGCGCGCCCTGGAAATGACCTGAGCTGCCAGCAACGAATGGCCGCCGAGATCAAAAAAGTTGTCGAACACTCCCACTCGCTCAAGGTGCAGCACGTCGCTCCAAATCTGGGCGAGTCTTTCCTCGATCGGCGTGCGCGGTGCGACAAACTCCGGCTTTTTACGCGTTTCAACCGACGAGTCTGAAACGACGCTCGGCGCGGCGGCTACCTTTGGCTGCCAGCGCAATTTCGGAAGTTGCGAAATAGCTCGCTGCGGATCTGTGGCAATGATCTCAAGCGTTTGCTCGAAGTCCTGGAGCATCAAGTTAACGCTCCGGTGCGCAAAGAGGTCGGTGCTGTAGGAAATCCAAATCTCGAGCGACTCCGCTTTCTCAATCGCTCCCAGCGTCAAGTCAAACTTTGCCGCAGCCGTTGTTATGCGCAGGGTTTCGACTTCAATTCCCTTGAGAGCCAGATCGGGCGCGGATTCGCTTTCGAGCACGAACATCGTCTGGAACAACGGACTGCGGCTCAAACTTCGTTCGGGTCGCATTTCCTCCACGAGTTTTTCGAAGGGGACAGCCTGGTGTGTGTAGGCGTCGATGGCGACTTCGCGCGTTCTGTTCAGCACTTCGCGAAACGTGGGCTCGCCTGAAAGATCTCCGCGCATCACCAGCGTGTTAATGAAGCAGCCAATGAGTGGCTCGGTTTCAATTAAATCGCGTCCGGCAACCGGCACTCCCACCAATATGTCGTCAAGACCACTGTAGGCACTCAGCAAAATTTGAAACGCGCCCAGGAGCAGCATAAAAAGCGTAACGCCTTCGTGGCGACAGGTGTCGCGCAACGCCTGCGAGAGTCGAGCGGGCAGAAATATTGATTGCTGGCCGCCCGCGAAACTTGGCTGCTCGGGAGCGGCAAAATCGCTCGGCAGATTCAGCGAAAATGGCGCGTCTTGCAGTTGTCTTTTCCAGTAGGTGAGATGCTCAGCAAGCTGTGCACCCTGCGAGTTCCGGCGTTGCCATTCCGCGAAGTCGGCATATTGGATGGACAGTTTCGGCAACTCGACATTCGCGTCTGCGCTTTCGTAGAACTTTGCCAGCTCAGCGAAAAATACTTTCAGGGCCCAGGCGTCGCTGATGATGTGATGGATCGAGAGCAGCAACACGTGCTCGTCATCAGCCAGTCGAAACAGCGTTACGCGCAGCAGTGGGCCTCGCGACAGATCGAAAGGCTTTTCAGTTTCGCAATGTATGCGCCGGTCGAGTTCTGCTTCTCGTGCACCTGCTGTAATTGATGTTAAGTCGGCGACTTGGAAAGGAATCTCGATTGCCGGAACAATCACCTGAACCGGCTGGCCATCCTGCTCGACAAATGTTGTGCGCAGTATTTCGTGACGAGCGGCAATCGCCTGCAACGCGCGATTCAGGCGCATCGCATCAATCGGGCCGCGGCAACGCAGCGCCTTATTGATGTTGTAAAGCGAGCTGCCGGTGTCGAGTTGATCAATGAACCATAGACGTTGTTGTGGAAATGAAAGTGCCAGGGGTTGATGGCGCTCGACGCGTTGAACTATTGATGAGTTGCCAGCGTTTTTTCTCGCCAGTGCTTCAACTTGTTCAGCTAAGGTCTTAATCGTCGAACACTCAAACAGCGTTCGCAAGGGAACGACAATTCTGAACTGCGCGTTAATTCGCGCCATCACTTGAATTGCAAGTAATGAATGGCCGCCCAGTTCGAAGAAGTCGTCATTAACGCCAATCGCATCTATGCCCAACACAGTCGTCCAGATTTTCTCCAGCCTTTTCTCGGTCGTATTCGAAGGCGCTTCGTACTTTTCGGCGAGAGCGGGTCGAACTTTGCCCGGTTCAGGCAGCGCTCGTTTGTCGACTTTGCCGTTAGCCGTCAGCGGTAACGCCTGCAATTCGACGAAGGTCGATGGCACCATGTAGTCCGGCAGTCGGGCATTAAGGAAGGCGCGCAATTCGCTAACGCTTGGCACAGTTTCGTGCGGGACAAAATACGCAATCAATGCCTGAATGCCGCCAGCATCTCGCTTGGCAACAACCGCGTTGTCTTTAACTCCGGGATGCCGTGCCAGCGTCGCTTCAATTTCGCCCAGCTCAATACGAAAACCCCTGACCTTAACTTGACTGTCTTGCCTTCCGGCATACTCGATAACGCCATCTTTGGTGAGCCGGGCGAAATCACCGGTGCGATAAAGCCGCGCCTGAGCATCGATAGGGTGGCTGATGAATTTGAGGGCGGAGACATCAGGGCGATTCAAATATCCCCGCCCAACGCCAGCGCCGCCTATGTAAAGCTCGCCGGGCGTTCCTGGATGCACGGGGTGTCCGTGCTCATCCAGAATGTAAATTTCTGTGTTAGCGATCGGTTGGCCGATTGGAATCGCCTTCACTTCCGCGCTGAAGTGTTGAGGGATTTTGTAAACGCAAACGATCCCAGCCGTTTCCGTCTGGCCAAACATGTGAACGTGACGAGCGGGATGCCGGAAGCAATCGATCCACGTTTGCGGAATATCAGATAAGAGCGGCTCGCTCGCCGACAACATCAGCCGCAGTCGATTGTCGAGTAAAGCGCCGCGCGAATCTTCGTCAAGCGAAGCGAGGGCGTCAGTGCAGTTGCGCCAAAACGAGGGCACAGCATCCATGACCGTCACGGACCGCTGCTTGATCATCGCAAACAACGCTAGTGGATCTTTTCGTTGCTCCGAAGTCGCTATCACAACCGTTGCGCCGAGGGACAACGGCAACAGCAACTGGCGACGGGAAGATGAAAACGAGATCGAGGCGGTGTGCAAGTACCGATCAGTCTGGTCGAGCTGTAACTCAAACTGCAGGGCAAGCAGGTAATTTGCGAGGTTGGCGTGTTCGATCATCACGCCCTTGGGATCGCCGGTGGAACCTGAAGTGTAGATTACATAAGCAAGGTCGCTCGGTTCGACCTGGGCGTCGAGGTCTGTGGTTAAGTTTCCAGCCATCTCTGCGCTACCGGCATCAAGCACCACCAGTCGTGCGGTTGTCGTCGCGAGGTGAGAATCAAGACCTGTCTTCGTCACTACCAACGAAACTTTCGAGTCATTAAGCAGCCACGACAATCTCTCTTCGGGATAATCTGGATCGAGAGGCAGGTAGGCAGCGCCTGCTTTGAGAATGCCCAGAATGCCGATCGCCATGTCCAGCGAACGATCGATGCAGATGCCCACCAGCGATTCCCTGCCGACGCCACGATTGCGTAACAGGCGCGCCACCTGGTTCGCTTTGGCATTTAGTTCGCCGTAACTCAGTTGCGCCCCTTCTGAGATAACCGCGATCTGCGCCGGATTTCGTTTGACCTGTTCTGCAAACAGACGTGTAAATGTTTGCTTTAGAAACGGATCTATCTGTGGACCAAAGCATTCTGACAAGGGAGCGACCTGGCCCATGACAATGGTGTTGGATTCGAGACTGAGATTCTCAATCGTGGTTGACATAGTGGATCGGCGCGCAGAAATCCCCGGGATAATTGTCGCTTCAGCTCTCTTTAGTAATTTTGATGATGAAACCGACGTTGTGCTTTTAGTCGGATTGGATTGACACATAGATATCGCCACGCTCGTCAACGGTAACGCCCTGAACGTTTCTGAGTTGGCCACCGAACGCAGCAATTGTCTTCAACTCTTCGTTCGGCGTGTACAGGTAAAGCTTGCTCGCGTGACTGTCAGTAATGTATAGCGCGCCTTTGGAGTAAAAGATCGTTTCCGGCGAAAACTCATCCTTACGATCGATCACCACGTGGAGTCGGTGATTGGTGTCGAGCATGTAAAGCGCATTCTTTTCGTTATCGGCGATATACAAGTTGCCCTTATCGTCGAAAGCCATGCTTTCGGGTTTGGTAATTTCAAATTCCCTTCCCAGAAACACTGAGACAGCACCGTCTTTGGTGACCCGGAATACTTCATGCGCGTCAGCATCGCCAACCAGAATCGATCCATCTGGCGCCAGTGCTATTCCTTCAGTCGAAAACAAGCCCTGGTCTTTGCCGGCGAGTAACCGTTGCTTGCCCGTCGCATCCACTTCCCAAACACCACCTGCATCATCATCACTAAAGAAAATGTTGCCTTGCGCGTCCATCACCAGATCCTCGGGCGACTTGGTGCCAAACTGACCATCCATCAATTTCTTCAGTCCGTCGTTTTGGCTCCAGGTCTCAAGCGCGACACCACCCTCATCAGCCAGGTAAAGCTTCCCCTTGTTCCACAGGATGCCGTCCGGTGCGCCAAAACCAATCTTGTTGGTGGCAAAGACAGTGGCCTTGTAGGAGTCGTCGGTCATCAAAATCAGACCGTCTTTTCCCAGCGCCTTGCAGGACGTGAGTAGGAAGAGCGCGCCGACCGCAATCGCGAGGGTCTTGACGCCGTTGCTGATCGATATCTTTTTCTTCATTGGCATAGTTTCTTTTCTCGCTATCCGCCGATCATCATATGAAGTCGCGCGGCGGCGGCCAGGGCCAGCAACTCCCTGATATGAAAGAGCGTGCTGGAAATCTCGAATACGATTGCAAAAAGCAGCGCTGCGGAGAGTGCGCTGTACTTGAAGCTCCACGAACTGATCATGTCGAGGATTGCGCCTAGTCGTGATTTGGCCGCGAGGCGGAGTACCGACAACTCGGTAATGGCCACGACGGCTCCGGCAGCGATGTCGAGTGGTGAATGCTGTGCCTGAATCATTTTTCCGGCAAGAATCACAAACACCGTCCAACCCAACGCGACTAAGCCAATGCGACGTGAAGCCAGGAAAATTCCCAGTGAGATTGCCAGAAAAAAGCCGGCGTGATCGCTGGGAAAGGATCCCAGGTCGTTTGTCTTGACATCACCATTCACCAAATCGCGATGGTCCTTCTGGCTTTCTTCGTCCAACGGCACGCGCACATTTGTGCGCTTCATCGCAACCAGATCGTCGCCGCTGAGGTGATAAATTTTCTGCGACTCAATCGCCGGACGCGGCAGAAAAATTGTGTG
>DATAOU010000298.1:0-1504 GCA_036265575.1 Pyrinomonadaceae bacterium | reverse complement strand
GTGCTCGTTTGAATCGGCGTCCTGGACGCGCCGCAGCAACCGACTGATGAATGAATTCAATTCGCTTGAGCGAAAGGCGGGACTTCTCAACCTGGAGGGAATGCAGACGGCCACCATTCATACCGCCATGTTCATGGAAATGCTGGCCGCGAAGCAGGCTGGCAATGAGGCATTGGCGAACGCTTATGTGGGACGCTTCCCGCCGGATGTGCGGAAGGCGTACGATGCCTGGCTGGCACAAAAGCCTTTCGAAAATCCAAAAGCCGATCCTCATCCGTTTGTGCCGAATCTCTACGAGATCCGCGGCACCCGCGAAGCCGCTGTTGCAACCGCCACTGCTACAAGAAAGGTCGAAGAGGCCCGCAACGCTGGCAATATGTCCGGTCAATATCTCGCCAATACTGTTCTATTCGCGGCCGTGCTGTTTTTTGCGAACACCGCCGGAAAATTCGAGCAGCGTCGTGTTCGCCTGGTTTCTTTCATTTTCACGCTCGCGATTTTCGCTTTCGTAGTCACCCGTATCGCGATGCTTCCACTCTGAGTTGTGAACCAAGCCACGATTCGCACCGGTATTTCCGCTGAGAATCTGCAAGACGCATGAGCTGTGCACGGAAAGATGCAAGACCGGCGGCGTGATACATGAGCTGGCTGTTCGAGCTCCACCAGACTCAGCCGGTTGCCCATGCCATCGGCGGGCTCGCGTTCGTTTGCATTCTTGGGATGGCGCTGGGAAGCGTGAAATTCCGCGGCGTGGGTCTCGGTACTGCAGGTGTGCTTTTCGCCGGGATCATAGTCGGTCATTTTGGTAATCCGGTCGACAGCCGGACGCTCAATTTTGTGAAGGAGTTCGGCCTGATCTTGTTTGTTTTTTCATTGGGGCTGCAGCTTGGTCCGGGATTTTTCGCTGCCCTTCGTGAGCAGGGACTGAAACTCAACATCCTCGCCACGATTATTGTTGTGCTCGGCGCAACGAGTGCGCCACTGATCGGGTGGCTTGCCGGTTTCGATCCGGCGGCGGTCCTTGGGATATTCGCGGGCGCATCAATCAACGTTCCTGCACTTGGAGCGGCCACGCAGACACTGAGCACGATGCCGCAAATCACGCCTGATCGACTTGTCCTTCCCGGTCTCGCTTGTGCCGTCAGTTACCCGGTCGCCATCGTCGGCAGCATTGCCACCGTCCTTATGCTCAAACAATTCTTGCGGATTGACGTGGCCGGCGAGGCGGCGGAGTTCGCGACGCGCAAGCAACGTAACGTCGAACCCCTGGAACGGCGCACGCTAGTGGTAAGGAATCCAAATCTGGATGGCGTGCGGCTGGATGCGATTCCGGGCCGTGTGGAATCGCGCGTCACGATTGCGCGCGTCCGCGACGGTAATGATACTGTGGCGGCGACCGACGCGACTTTGGTTCATTGTAACGACCGGCTGGCGGTCGTTGGGACGCGCCAGGGTCTCGATCAGTTCGAGCGCATTGTCGGCAGCCGTTGTGATGAAGATCTCG
>DATAOU010000297.1:0-13165 GCA_036265575.1 Pyrinomonadaceae bacterium | reverse complement strand
GTTTCGCGCGGCGAACTATGACCCGGAAGAGATTGGAATTCTCACTGAAGCTGTGCAGGATCGCATTGAACAGTTGCGCAGTTTGCCATAGGTACTGGGACCGCGGGCTTTCCCGCCCGCTTGGAAACGCGTTCAGTCAGGCCAAAACAGAATTGACACTCTATCGGCTCGCCGTCGACGACGGCGGGCGAGGCGCGCGCGCTCCTGGTAATCAGATCCGCATTACCAATACGACTCAGGAACAACCTGCCAGCTTTAAGTGTCTAACATTGCAACTTACGAATGCGGGTCATCGGCAAATGACTCTCGGGAGGTTACTGTGTCGCACGATCAAAAAGCTGAAGCTAAACCTTTCATTAACGTTACTCCACTAATCGACGTGCTACTTGTGTTGCTGATCATATTCATGGTCGCAGCCCCGTTGAAGCCTCACAATTTCAAAATCAATTTACCCAGCCAACTTACAGAAGATGAAAAAAAACTTGGCGCTAACTCTGACACGCTCGTAGTCACTATTCAGGCAGACAGAACCTTGAAGTTGAACCGCCTGACCGACTACATGGGCACCGTCGACGATCCTTCCAAACTCAGTGAAACGCTGAGTGCCCTCTTCAAAGAGCGCAAGAATAATCACGTCTACCGCGACGAGATGTTGACGCGTTTCGACCTTCCAGAGGACGCCCGAGTTCAGAAGACAGTCTTCGTTAAGGCACCGCGCTCCATGCCGTACTTCAACGTCACGATGGTCATCGACGGATTAAAAGGCGCCGGCGCCGATCCGGTAGGCCTGCAACTGGATGAACTAAACTAGCCGGACAGCCAACCAAAATGCGCAGCTTTCCATCTTGATCTATCATGACTCGTCGGCCTATTGTCGTCCGGGTCATGACCGGCATCCCCTTTACATTTCAAGGAGTTTTGCATTGATGAGAAAGCAACGTCGTTTAGCCTTCCTCGTTCTCACCATATTGGCGGTACCAACGCTCGCTCACGCTCAGGCCGGTGGCGGAACTCTTTCCAGCGAACCTGCAGGTGGCGCAGCAATGATCTTTCGCAAGCCGGCGAATCCTCCGGTCCATGGCACCAGCGGTCCGAGCGCAGTCAGCGGCGGCAAAACGACAGGCCGCACACGAACGCGACCAAAGCCAGCCGTTAACGTGCAGGAGCAGACCATCGCGAAAGCTAACGCTGCTCGCAGCGCTGCCACGCCGCGTTACTCGGAAGCGGAACTCAACTACAAACTCGCCGCGAAACAGGATCCGAACGATGCGCGAGCCCAACTCGGCCTCGGGAATGTCTATTTAGACCAGGGCCGGTACCTTGATGCGGTTGCTGCTTATCAACAGACGTTGAAAATGAAGCCGGACTACAGCGATGCGTTTCAGCCGCTCAGTTATGCGCTGGCGCAACTGGGGCGTTTCCCGGAAGCAGCCGAGGTACTGCAACAGGCGTTGAAATTCGATCCCGACAACGCTGAAATCTACAACAATCTTGCTTTCAGTTATGCACACGCAGAACGCTACCCGGAAGCAATCGACGCGAGCCAGCATGCAATCGCTTTGTTAGGCGAAACCGGCAGCGCCTATCGGCAGGGGCTGCAAAATAGGAACGAAGTTCTTTCTAATGCTTACAAGAATCTTGGCAATTCCTACAACGAAATGAAGAAATACGGCGAGGCTGCGGACGCGCTGAAGAAAGCAGCGGAAATTGAGCCGAACAACGCAGCTGCGCATTTCAATCTCGGCCTGGCGCTCTACAACGGCAAGCGCTATTCGGAAGCAATCGAAGCCTACAAAGAAGTGGTGAAGCTACGCCCGCAACTTGCTGCCGCCCATTACAACCTTGGACTAACTTTTGTCGCGATCAACGATCAAGCTTCCGCCCGGCAGGAATTGGAAATTCTAAGACCGCTCAACGCGCAATTGGCGAGCGCGCTCAGTGGGCTGATAAGAAGGTAGGCCATCAAGGGGTTAGCCCAGGCTTTTACATTCGTCGCCGTAGGCGCTCCGGTTTTGCGGTACCCTCAACTGCACTCTTCAATTCGGCAAATAGCCGCGCTAGATCCTTTGGTTGATAGTGCGCGTTCAGTCCACTCGGATTCGGCAACACCCAGACGCGTGTTTCGCCAGTTGATGTTTCCTGCTCACCGATATTCGCTTTTGCATTTCCAAAAGCAGCACGATAGGCGCCCACTCCAAGCACTGCCAGAAACTCCGGTTTGTACTTCCTGATTTTTGCCGCCAGGCGCTTTCCACCTTCCGTTAGTTCCGCGCGTGAAAGCTGATCCGCGGTGGCGGTTGCGCGCATTACAACATTGGTAACTCCGAATCCAAGCGGCAGCAGTTCATGCTCATCGAACGGCGACAACAGTCGATCGGTAAAGCCCGACGCGAACAGTGCCGGCCAGAATCGATTGCCCGGTCGAGCAAAGTGATGGCCCACTGCCGCCGTGTAGAGTCCCGGATTGATGCCGCAAAAAAGTACGCGTAAGCCCGGCGCAATTACATCCCGAACCGTCTTGCCTTCGGCAGCGATTAGTTGTTCTTTAGTTGGTTTCCAGGGTTGAGTCAAAAAATGGCCGGTGTGCTTCACTCGATTTCAAAACGCGTTTCCTGCGAAGCACTCTGCTTTGAAATCCTATCGATGACCGTGATCTTCAACAGGTAGCGCCCGGCAGGCAAGCCGGCGAGCGGGACCTCACCCGAGTAAGGTATCCGCGAAAGGTCATTGATGCCATCGGTGGTAATTTTCTTGAGAGGAGTGGTGACCACGGGTTGATCATCGCGAACCATCACTAGTTGCAGGGCCAAGTCAGGCTTGGAATCGGGCGCCGGCGCCGCTAGCGTGTTGTAAATGAACATTGCGAACCGTAGGTTGCTGTCACGCGCGAAGCGATGGCTAACGTTAACTTCCAGCGAGCTAGCCGGGGTCTGACTGGTTTCGGAGTTGCTGTTTGGCCCACCCGATGGTGGCAAGCCAATCAGCACACTGCTGAGACCTAATTTAGTCGCTTCCAGCTTAGGAATTTCGATCCAATCGTACGCGCTGCCAATTCGACCCGTCTTGGGTTCGCGCGCTCCTACGCGCACTTGATACAAGCCGGGTGGCAAATACAACGGAAAGGAATACCGCACGCTGCCACGTTCCGAAACATAGTCAGGTCGCGCTTCGAGTGTTAACGTTTTGTTGAATGATCCACCAATTTGGCCGCGGTCGTTGAAAAAGATTCCCGCTACTTCAACGGTGGCGACCTGTTTCCCGGCCACGTTTTCAAAGGTAAGGAAGGCACTGGGCACTTCGATCAGCGTAGTCAGAAGCTCTCCCTTGTCAGGCTTATTGACGTAAGTCAAGTTTAACGAGATGGGAATGGCGCGCTCAGGAAAAGTCGCAGCAAGTTTTTGTTGCAATTCCGACAGCGCTGGTTTGTCGGAGGCTGGTTTGTTCCCATCGGGTTGTTTTGGTTTGCTCGACTTGGCGGTGGGCAGTTCAGGTTCGACATCGAAGAATCCGCGCCTGACGTGGACTACGAGTTCCGGCCTGCCAATCACTTTTACTTCTATGCGATGAAACTTATTGCTGGCGTGTTGGGTTTCCCCCGATGGCTTCCAGGCTAATAGGTAATAAGTCGAGGTCTCCTTGAGCGCTCGTGTCAGGCCGGTGCCCAGCGCGTTCGTATTGAAAGTGGCTTTCCCTCCAGTGTCGACCGCTAGCGCATTCATGGCATCCTGCGATGCCGACATTTCCCCCATTGAGGAACGTTGTAATCGGCCTGAGGTATCGAAAGCCGTTTCCGTAGCTGCATCTGGAAGGCCGGTCGCCAGCCCGCGCGCGTCGATTGAATAAATAACTACGCCGCTACGGGCCGCCAGGCTTGTGATTCGCTGCACTCGGCTCATGGAACCTGCTTCAGGATTGAGGAAAAATCCACCTGAAATAAAGAACACGAGCTTCCGCCCAGCCAACTTGTTTGCCGATTTGACCAGGCTGTCCAGACCGGACATGGTGGCCATAGTTGCGACTTCGGCTTGCGCCAACATCACGCGCGCGCGATTGTGGACTTGCGTCTCGGCTACTTCATGACTCACATGGTCTTGGAGCATCACCTGCTCGATAAAATAATCACTGGTGTCGCGGTCATACCTCTCGATTAGCAATGCTTGATATTCAGACATCGGTGGCCTGTCCACGTCCCGCACCCAATAAGGACGAACCTTCATCCGGTCGAGCGCCGCATGCAGCACAGCCTTGTTGTCCGTCAGTTGCTGCAAAAATCCGATTTGACCGCTCGATGAGCTGATTGCGACCTCATCATTCTGGGCCATCTGCTTGTCAATGAAGTCGGTGACTGCTTTCTTCGCGGCATTCAAGCTAGCGAGGTCCATGTGCAAATCGTCGAGGAAAAAAAAGATTGGACGACCGCGGTCCAGTGGTGCCGGTGCTGCGTCAGGATTGGTTCGGTTGGAGGCGCCACGCGCGGCGGCAAGTTGTGTTTCTTCATTTGTGCTGCCGGCAATGATGCGCTCAAAAAAATCAATCGGCTTGGGCTGGCCGTCGATGCGCAGTTCGAAATCTTCTTTTTTTAGACCATCAATAAACTGTCCACGCTTGTCGAAAACCATTACGTCCGTTTGCACAAGTTCGGTGAATACGCGCAAAACATCAGTTTGGTCCTGACGTCCAGTTTGCGGAGTTTGCGCAAAAACTGGGGCCGAAACGAAGCCCCACAACAAAAGACACGCGGTTACAGTTTTCGAAATGCCATGCATTGATTGCATAACCCGTTAGCTTCCTGGAATAAAATTTTCTGGGGAGACGCTTGCCGTAGGAGCAGCCAGTGAACGAAAGATGGTCCGCTTAGATAAGCAATACGCCGATGCGGTAACTATGTATCAAACCACTGCCATCGCGCAAGAACAAACAGCAAAAAGAACGGCCATCCGAGAAAATGGATTGATCTCCTACTGGGACCGCGGGCGTCCCGCCCGCATCATTGCATTAGTTAGTATTGGTCGAGTTGTTCGCGCTGCGCGCTCATTGCGGGCGAGGCGCCCGCGGTCCCAGTGCCTCGCCGTTAACCATCACCAGTACTGGCTGGTTTCCTGAGTCCAATGCGACAAGGTCGGCGCGCTTCCCTCCTTCGATCGCCCCGCACTCGGTGTCGATGCCCAACAGCTTCGCTGCGTTAGTCGAGCTGATACGAGCAAGGTCTATTTCAGAAACGCCCAGCGAGGCCATAGTGCCGACTGCATCCAGCAAGCTGATAACCGAACCGGCGATACTGCCGCGGCTGTTGCGCGTTCGCCCATTTGTTACTGAAATCGACTCGCCCCAAATTTGGTAATCGCCGTCTCCCAGGCCGGCAGCGGCGATAGCATCGCTGATGAGCATTACTCGTTGCGCGCCCTTGTTTTTCAGAATCAGTTCCAGCGCGTGGCGATCAAGATGAATCCGGTCCGCAATCAAGTCACAGGTTACGCCATCGCGTAACAACCCCCAGCCGATGGGCCCAGGCGCGCGCTGCTGAAATGGCGCCATCGCATTCATGAAGTGGGTCATGTGCCGGGCGCCGGCGGCCAAAGCCTTGTCCAACACCTCGAAGTCCGCGCGCGTATGTCCTATTGAGACTACCCACCCGCGCCGCTTTAGCTGCTGGACCAGTTCGATGCCGCCTGCAATTTCCGGAGCGATCGTTATCATGTGTACTGCGGCAGGATTGGCAAGCCGCGGCAAACTATCGAGCGCGGAACTGTCAACAAAGCTGCGGAAATATTGCTGCCGTAAAGCGCCACATTGCGCGGTGCTCACAAATGGGCCTTCATAATGAACGCCCAGGATGCGCGCACCGCCAGTTGTTTTCATCGCCGCTTCAATCGCCGCAATCGCGTGCGCGTAATCCGCGTCGGGCGCAGGCACCAGCGTCGGCAACCATGCAGTCACACCCTGGCTTGCGAGGAATTCTGAAATGCGACGAAGTCCGGCGGCGTCTGCGTCCATCGTGTCGACACCGACTGCCCCATGGATGTGCAGGTCAATAAATCCGGGAAATAAAGTGCACCCGGTGAGATCGACTTCACTCACACTCGTATCTGGTAGCTGACCATCTAACGCTGCAATCCTGCCGTCCCGGATAAGTAGATTTGTCTGCGGCGGAAGGCGATCGGAAAGCACAATCCGAGCGTTTCGCAGAAGGGTTTGGTTGGTTTTGGAAGTCGTCAAGACCCGAACGCGCTGTGCTACTTTAAAAGTTCAGTTTCAGCCCAAATTGAATCATGCGTGGATCGCGCGTGCCCGTGATAACACCAAAGGTTGTATTCGTCTGCACATAACGCGCGGGAAAACTTCCCGCGGGCGCCGTGGGATCCACGTTGAATGTTGCTGACGTTCCCGGGTTTAAGTATTGCGGATGGTTCAGCACGTTGAAAAATTCAGTGCGAAATTGCAGGTTCGTGCGCTCAGAAAAGCGGAAGTTTTTGAAGACTGCGAGGTCAAAGTTATTGATTCCCGGCCCGCGCACCAGACCGCGTCCAGCCGAGCCGTAGCCGAAGAAGGCCGGCGCAAACGCTGCCGTATTGAACCACTGCGTCACGCTGCCGCTTCCCTGCGGATTTCCGACGAGGTTAGGTCTAAGCGTGCTGCCGGTGCCCAGTGGATCAGAAAAAGCGAACAGCGATCCGGTCGGTGTGGCGGCGGCAATTGTCTGCGTGATCGACAACGGAATGCCGCTTTGCGCCGTGTACATCCCAGTTAACTGGAAACCGCCCAACAATGTTCTAGTGAGACCGGACGCCTTACCAAACAATGGAAGTTCGTAAAGGAAATGAGCAGTAAAAACATGCGTTCGATCATTCTGCGATGGCGCGCGTTCGGCATCCAGATTAAGTGGATCCTGCGGCGTATCAGCGCGGTCAAAGGAAGCGTTAGTCAGGTTCTTGGACCAGGTGTAGACCGCGCCATACTCAACTCCGCCGGATAGGCGCTTATTGAAAGTCACCTGCAGCGAGTTGTAATTGCTTTCGGCTTCGGTGCGCCGATCAGTGATCGCGGCATAACCCAGGAACGGGCGCACGGCATTAATTGAAACGCGCGCGTTGCTGCCCAGCGTTCCATTCGCTCGCAGCGCTGCCGTTAGCGCCGCCTGCGCGCCCGGCAGCGGTTGGTTGATATTTACCTGGTGCAGCAGATTGTCGCCCGTCGTCCCTACATAAGCCACCTCCAAAACTCCGTTTTTGAATAGCTCGCGTTGCAGCGACAAACTGTATTGAGCGGTGCGCGGCACCTTATAAGGATCGCCGGTGCTGTTGAGAGTGATTACCGGTATTGTCGTGCGCGGTATGCCGGCCCCGGGGTTAGACAGCGGCGGATTGTCAATCGTGGCGCGTGAATTCACCAGCGGATTTGCAAACGCATTCTGCTCGACGTTACCTACCGACGTACGATCGTAATAGAGTCCAAAACCGCCACGGACCACCGTGCGCCCATCGCGCAAGTTGTAGGCGAAACCCACTCGCGGCGCCAGCGTGTTGCGCTGATTGCTTTGCACGCGCCGGCCATAAGGCGAATTTTGTCCGGCGAAGATCAGGCCATTAAATCTATCGCCACCGCCGGACAAAATGTTGCCGCTGACGGGATCAATTCGCACGGCATTGTTGGCGTGGTAAAAGTCCGGACGAAACGAAATGAGCAGGTCACCGGCGTCGACGGGGTTCGCGTAGAGCGAATAGCGCGCCCCGTAATCCAGCGTTAGACGTGGGGTTACTTTCCATGAGTCCTGGGCATAAAATTCAGTAGAGTTGTAACGCAACTTCACGAAGACTTCCGCCTGGTCCTCAGTGTATGTACGCGGCGCCCCGAGCAGGAAATCGGCCAAATCATTTCCCGAACGCGAGCCGTCAAACGCAAAGCTGCCGTTGAGCGCGTTGCCGGCATTTTCGTTTTTCTGCTCACGCGAAAAACTGCCGCCAAACTTAAAGGTGTGCTCTCCACGCGCAATCGTCAGATTGTCGCGAAATGTATGACTGGGATTTTCAATTCGCGAAGGGCTGAAAATCGAGAAGTTTGCGGTCGCGCCGCTGAAGGTAAAACTGGGCAGCGCTCCCTGCAACGTACTCGAGAACAGTTCAGGAGAAGTAAACCCAGGCGCATTCGCGCGCAAGCCCGTCCCGGCGAAGTCCGTAATCACAGCATTGAAAGCGTAGTCGTAGGCTGCTTCATTGATCATCGTCGGCGAGATGATCGTCTTTACGTTGACCACAAAGTTCTTCCCCGGCGTTTTTGTTTTCTGCGCCGCCACAAACGGGTAAAGCGTTCCCGCAATGGCTCCAATTGCGAATGGATCGGCGAATTGGTTACCACCGGGATCGTTGCGCGAAAAGTCTTCACGAATGTAACGGCCGAAAATGGACCAGTTGGTGTTGAAGTTATGATCCAGGCGCAGAATTTCCTGTCGAACGTTGGCGGCGATCGGCAAGGCGCGACGAAAACGATTCAGTATGGTGGTGCCCGGAGTTACTTCATTCGGCAACGGAATGAACTTCAAAATCGCCGCTGCGTTCGGATCGATGAAGGAGGTGAAGACAGAGTTTCCCGCAGCGTCAGTCGGAAAAGCGACTCCAGTGAATGGGTTCCTGATTGTCCCTGCGAAGATGCCGTTACGTTGCTCGATCGTGGGCACGGTGCCGACCGCAGTGTTCACCGATTTAGTTTTGCGCCATTCCTGAGAATAAAAGAAAAAGCTTTTGTTGCGCCCGTCATAGACGCTTCTGCCGCCCTCGCCAAACCGCGGCAAATAGAGTGGACCACCAATGGTGAAGCCGTAGTCGTTGTAATTCAGCGGCGCTTTGAAACGCGGCTGGCCGTTCGCCTTGTTAATTCCCTGCAGCGGCGTGACCTGAAATGGCGGCCGCGCGTTCAACGCATCGTTGCGCAGAAATTCATAAATCGTTCCGTGAAACTCATTGGTGCCGGACCGCGTCACTACGTTAATGACGCCGCCGCCGTTGCGGCCAAACTCCGGAGCGTAGTTTGAAGTCAGAATTGTGAACTCTTGAATGGCGTCGATGCTCGGGGTCGTCAGCAGCGTCAGGTTTGAGCCCGTATCAACATTGCGCGCGCCGTCAACCAACCAATTGATTGACGAAGTTCGACCGCCGTTTATCGAGAGTTGTACTACTGACAGGGCACCCGAACCGATCTGACTGCCGTTTGAAGAGTTAACTCCTGCGCTCAACAACGCGAGCTGGACGAAGTTGCGGGTGTTGAGAGGCAGCTCACGGATCTGGTCGCCGCTGATCAGTCCGCGCTGCGTCGGACTGTCTTGCACCAACGGCGTCTCGGCCACCACAGTTACAAGTTCGGTGACTTCTCCCGGGTCAAGCACGATGCTGAGTGTGCGTCGATCGTTAACGCTCACCTGAAAATTTTCCTGCTGATATTTTTTGAAGCCCTGCATTTCGACTGTCAGGGTGTAGTTGCTCGCAGGCAGATCAGTGGCATTGAAAGTGCCGTCTTCGCTGGTTGTATAAGTCCGCTGAAAACCACGCGCTGGATCGGTCATCGTCACCACGGCGCCGGAAATCGTACCGCCGTTTTGATCGGTCACCTGACCGGCAAGGTTCCCGGTTGTTTCCTGCGCCAACCCACTCGTGGACATTGCGAATGCGATGAGAAAGCTGGCAATCAAATACCTGGGGTTGATTGGGCGCGGGAATTTCATGTCCTTAGGAAATTTAGCGGTTACCTTTGCTTCGAGGCTTGTAACTTTTGAACGCTATGTTACGTGTTTCAATTCCCAGAGCAAAAGTAGCAAGGCGCAAGTCTAGCGCGCGGGCTTACAGCCCGACAAAGAAGCCACTTTGCTCATTGGATTATTATTACGGCAGAAACTTTGAACGCGATTGCCCGACTCAAGCTCCCGCAACTGCTGGCGTCAAATACGCTTCATTCACGCCATCGAGAAAAGACCAAAGCGCCTCAGCCCCCGCACGTGCCGCTGCAGACACGCGCTCTTTCTCCTCAGAAGTCGAACATTCCTTTGCGAGAATTTGTTGTTCGACTTGTTGGTGAAGCAAATCAATCGACTCGTGCACGCGGAAGAACGCCACACCGCGTTCATCATCGATACCATAAAACTCTTTCAAGCCGGCGCGTTTCGTTTGCGCCACTTCCGGAATTTGACTCTCGTAAGCATAGAGCGCCGCCAGACCTTCGCGATAGTCTGCACTCTGCGTCAACTGTTTCAAACGAGCTACCGACTCTTCCGTTTTAGGCAACAGCTCGGCGTTGAGCACTTCTTCGCGCGTGACACCTAAACTCTCGGCAAAACGCAACCACAATTCCGGATGGTTCTCGGGGCCCTGCTCTTCTTCGATAAGGTTATCCAACAGCAATTGCCGGGTTTCGATGTCGTCACAGTGCGAGTGCACCGCGCTAACATAAGTCGGAAAGGCGCGAACGTGCGCGTAATATTGCTTTGCGTACTCCTGCAAAACTGATTTGGATAACTTGCCTTCGCTCCAGGCAACGTAGAACGGATGCTTAAGCATTGAATGCTGCATCACCGCTGCAAGTAAATCGGTTTCAAACGTCGAGCCGGCTAACGAATCGTTCGCGATTGTCATGTTCCCTCCGAAAGATGTCGGTAAATTTGCCGGCGATTATAACTGCTGAGCTAAAGACTAGCCAGCGAAACCTTCACTCGATACTTGTTGGTATGACTTAATCTCTGTGCGTCCTTTGTGTGTCTCTGTGGTGAATCTTATCGACTGCACCAAGACACAAAGAGCACAAAGGTTGCGCAGAGTTGAAAACCAGAACTCAATGCGCTCGCAGTTGCTCGATCGCTTTCGGCACCACGCCGTTCGCAGCCTCCAGTGCAGCTCTTGCTGTACCCTCTGAAACTCCTGCTTCAGCCATGATGATGCGCACCGCTCGCTCGCGGAGTTTCGCATTGCGAGGCTGCAAATTTGTCATACGGTTGCCGTTAACATATCCCAGCTTTACCAGGCTGGCAGTAGACAACATGTTGAGAACCATCTTCTGCGCGCTGCCGGCTTTCAGACGCGTTGAGCCCGCAATCACTTCCGGTCCCACCAGCGGCACAATACTGATCTCCGCAACTTTTGTAATGGGCGAGGCGGGAGCGCATGTGATTCCTATCGTGAACGCACCCAGGTCACGCGCAAACGAAATCGCGCCCACCGTGTATGGAGTACGGCCGGAAGCCGCAATCCCAACCAGTACGTCATCTTTGGTGAAACCGCGTTGCTGCAGATCACTGACGCCAGCTTCTACGTCATCCTCCGACACCTCGACCGCGCGATGGCACGCATCATAACCGCCGGCGAGTACTCCCTGGACCATCTCAGGAGACACGCCGAATGTCGGTGGACATTCAGCCGCATCCAGTACGCCCAACCGGCCCGAGGTTCCGCTGCCGATGTAGAAGAGCCTACCGCTTTTGCTTAATCTTTCGACAATTCCCGCGACAGCTCTTTGAATCTCGACAAGAACAGCGTCAACCGCGGGCGCGACTAACCGGTCTTCATCGTTCATCAGACGCAAGATGTCTATTACCGCAAGGCCGCTGAAGCCCGTGGTGCGGGGATTTTCCTCTTCGGTGATTGGTAGATCGCCTGAAGTGTCGTTCATGAGTGCAGCCTAAACCGCAAGCGCGATGTCATTCAAACGTTCGTGGGCCATGCGTGCGGCGGCCACTGCAGGCGAGAACTTAGTTGGTGTTAAAAACGCGCGTGGCGCAACGGCGAGTAGGGCTGTACGCAACTGAGAAAGCACCAACTCCTCGCCAGATGCGAATACACGACCGACGTAACCAACCGGAAAAGTTTCACGCTCTAATTTCAAGTTGCGAATTACAGCGGCCGCTGCCAGGCCAAGCTCTTTGCCGGCTTCGCTGAGAATCTCACGCGCTACTCGATCTTTTGCTTTCGCAGCCTGGATCACATATTTACCAAAGCCGGCGAGATATTCGTTTGTTACCACAGGCGCATAGATCGCCGTGGACAGATCGATGGGATTGGATACGCGAAAGTATTTACACGCTGCCGCGCTGAGAGAAGTTGCCGGCCCACGACCGTCGCACGCAAAAGCAATCGCGCGCAACCCGCGCCGCGCAATCCAGGCGCCGCTGCCTTCGTCGCCCGCAAGCGGTCCCCAGCCACCGGCAAGAGCTCGCTTTCCACGAGCGTTAATCCCACAACAAATCGATCCCGTGCCCGCAATCACCACCAAACCGGGAGCGCCTTCCGTGGCGGCGTAAATAGCAATTTCAGCATCGCTGACAACTACCAGGTCGCGGATCCCGAGAACATCCAGCACCTCATGCATTCGCGCGCGGAGTTCCGGACGGCGAACTCCGGCGAGCCCAATCTCCGCAGCGTCGAGATCTGTGCGTCGCCAGCCCGCGGCGTCGCAAGCTTTGTCGACGGCCTCACGAATTGCGCTCGCCGCCGCAGCAATGCCAACGCGCAGAGGATTGGAAGCACCGGCGACGCCTTCGCCGAGAACATTTAAGTTCGAATCAAGAATGACGGCATGCGTTTTTGTTCCGCCGCCGTCCACTCCGAGCGTCGCGCGGCGCGCTGCCGGATGTCGAAGACTTCGAAAATGCGGAGCCTTTTGGTTTGCATTAGGCATAAGCAAGACTACCAACCAGGCGCTGCAACTTGTCCTCAAACTAATAAGCGAGTGCCGCTCGACACTTGCCACAATGGAGCGCCATCCCTTAACCGCTGCGATTCTATAGAAATGTCTTTCTATAATGGAAACTAAAAGATTTTATGAATACAATAACGATGCTTGATACCGGAGGGGTAGATGGAAATACGCCAACTGCGAGCTTTTGTAGCTATTGCCGAGACGGGCACCTTCACCGCCGCGGCACAGCGTGTTCACGTTACCCAGGCTGCGATCAGCATGCAGATCCGGCAGCTGGAAAAAGAATTGGGCGTGAGGCTCTTCTTGCGCGCGCCGCGGCGCGTCGTGTTGACCGAGGCCGGCGAGCAGTTGCTGCAGCGAGCGCGACACATTCTGCGCGATCACGATGCGGCAGTTGACGAGGTCGCGGAATTGGCAGGCGCTCAGCGCGGTCGTTTGCGTATCGGCAGTGCTTCAGCCGGCGTGACAACCGATGTCTTGCCCAAACTGTTCA
>DATAOU010000296.1:0-2121 GCA_036265575.1 Pyrinomonadaceae bacterium | reverse complement strand
AAGGCGGCCAGGACCCGGTGAATGGACCAACGTTGTCAGGGCCTATGCGAATAACGGTTTTCGGAACGGGTGGTGTCGGCGGGTATTTTGGTGGCCGGCTGGCGCACGCTGGAGAGGACGTTACCTTTGTCGCTCGCGGCGAACACCTGCGCGCGATCAAAGCTAACGGGCTGAAAGTCGATAGCCCGAACGGCGACTTCGCAATCTATCCCGCAAAGACCACGGATGAAGTCAGCCAAATCGGCGAAGTCGATCTCGTCATTCTTGGTGTGAAAGCATGGCAGGTGCCGGACGCCGCGCGCGCCATCAAACCGCTCGTCAGTGCGAACACGACCGTGCTTCCGTTACAAAACGGCGTCGAGGCTGTGCCGCAGTTGATTGCTGAACTGGGCGTTGAAAAGGTTATCGGCGGACTCTGCCGCATTGTCAGCTATGTCGTAGAGCCCGGTCATATTCGACATGCGGGGTTCAAGCCTTCAATTATAATCGGAGAACTCGACAATCGAAGAACTGAACGCATCGTCAAGATCAACGAGATCTTCAGACACGCCGGGTTGGACATAACGATTGCGCCAGACATCCAGGTTGCGCTTTGGACGAAATTTCTTTTCATCACTTCGTTTAGTGGCGTGGGTGCGGTCGCAAACGCGCCCGCTGGAATCCTTCGCTCCGATCCGAAATGGCGCCCGCAGATGCTGAACGCGATGAAGGAGATCTACACGCTGGCTCATGCGCGCGGAATCAACCTGCCGCCGGATTCAGTCGACAACGTGATGGCCGCCGTCGACGCCTTGCCCGCGGATGCCACCAGTTCAATGCAACGTGATATCGCTGCCGGAAAACCTTCCGAACTCGAGGCGCAGAATGGAGCAGTCGTGCGTATGGCTCGGGAAAGCGGCGTTGAGGTTCCAACTCATACTCTCATCTACCAAACATTGCGCCCGCTGGAAGAGAAAGCTCGCGCTGCGCACGCGTAAGAGTCGTTCTCGAAAATCAGGTCAGCGCCCTCGCGCGGATGGTCCTGCGCAAGGTGGATTCGCTGCGCGGGGAAGTAGATGGTTTCGTAAGCGGCAATCGTGTTCGCCGGCGAGAGTCCCTCCTGCGCGCGAGCGATGGCCCGCGCCAGCGCCGTGGGAAACGAACAGTCAATCCAGATCGCCAGGTCGAAATACTTGCGGTATTGCCGCTTGAAGAGAAAGATTCCTTCTACCAAAAGTACCGAGACGTCCCTGAAATCGTAAGTATGTTTTCGGTAGCTGCAAGCGGTCTCCTCGGTAAAATCAGCCATCAGGTGAACGGACCCGACATCGCGCAGCGGCATTACCAGTTGCGTAAAGAACTCGTCAAAACGAATCGCGTTTTGATAGAAGTTCGCCGCCGGCGCGCTTTGATCGAATCGCTTCTCCGGCAGGTTCAGCCAGCCATCTACGTTCACTACCGCCGGCGTAACGCCGTGTAGCGCCAGACGTGCCGCGAGCTGCCGGCTCACGTAACCTTTTCCACAGCCATCGATGCCGCTGACGCCAACGAGCAGGCTACGGCTCTTGGCAATGGTGGCGCGCCGGCCCAGGATTTTGCGAACTACTTCGTCGATACCGTTCATGATTGGACCATCGGTCTAACGCCCGCGATGTTCAGGCGGATGCGATACAAACCCGAGCGAGCGCACAGATAGAGAGTTTTGCCGTCCTCATCGCCCCAAGCCATGTTGTGTACGTGACGAGGCGTCACAATCGTGCCGAGATGTTTGCCTTCCGGCGAGATCACCCACAAGCCACCTGGTCCAGACACGTACAGATTGCCTTTCCGATCCACTTTGATTCCGTCGAGACCGTCTTCTCCGGGCGCGTTCGTGAAATCGAAAAACACGCGGCCGTTTTTCAGAGTTCCATCCGGTTGCACCTCGTAGCGCATGATCGCTTTGTGCTTGTCGCCGATTTCGTTTATGGCCTCGTCGTCCTTACGCAACTCCTGACCGGTGAGCGAACGCGGCCAGTTACCGACGTACAGATACTTCTCATCTGGGGACAACGCGATGCCGTTTGGTCCGGTGAAGTCTTTGCTGACCAGTTGCAGCTTGCCCTTGTAGATTGAGTAGACACCACTGAACGGAAGCTCCTT
>DATAOU010000295.1:0-33105 GCA_036265575.1 Pyrinomonadaceae bacterium | reverse complement strand
CCGGACGGCGCAGGTATGAACGGAGTTGCGGCGGCGTGGCTTTGCGCATCAGCGCTGCTTTTGCTTTCCATTCCAGCGCGCGACTCAACTCAACCAGACAGCGCGGCGTTCCTCATTCCAAAACAGTAGTTGATTCACCATTGCGATAAACGATGCGGTTGGAATAGGTCAAGCCGTGCATCTTTGTCCCTGGGATATCCGGTTTGCTGCCGATCTCGCGCGTCAATCACCCCCACTGTTTCATTGCAAGAAAATCGCAATCTGCTCGTAATTTCAGTTGGTCCAACCTCAAGGATTTCTCAACCGCGTTAACTATCCTGTACGCGTTGCATGAGGGAAAAACGCGTCACAATCAACAGCTAGTGAAGGAGGAACTCTGATGAAATCGTTTCAACGCGGTGTGCGCACGCACGCCCGGTATCTGCTCATTGCAAGTCTCGCAATTGTTTCACTGCTTCTAATTATTGTTCCAGACAAAACGGCTGCTGTGGGAGGGACGGCATTTGGACCGCCGGTTAAAGTCACGCCCGAGTTGGGCTATGGTTACGAGCCCACCGTGATCGTCGATCGCTTCGGCAATATTTTTTCCACGGCCCACAAAGAGAATTGGCAACTGCTGGTCGCTCCTGATATCAACTCGCCGACCTACACGCGCAGCATGTCCTGGGCCTGGACGTCGGTGGACGGCGGTCATACTTTTCAAAACATTCCCGGACTTACGTCGCTATCTTTGGAACAACATGAGTTTGGTGACGAAGGTGATATGGCCTTTGACGATGCCGACCACCTTTACTACATAGACACAAATGTAGCTGATGACACGATCACGCGTTGGAGCGTCACGGGCGCTGGTTTGCAAAATATGGCGCTGGACTTTACGCGTCCGGTCATTCCTACTGCCCAGGCTGTTGATGACCGGCCCTGGGTCACCGCGCATGGCAACGGTCACGTTTTCTATCTGGGTAATGAGGGAGACAAAGTCACCTATCCGCTGGGCCAGGGCACGGGCAGCGGCTTTGGACCAGGGCGCTACACGGTTTACTCGTCGTACGACGGCGGACAAACGTTCGACAGCATCGGTTATACGCTGAAAGATTCGGGTTGGTGCAGGCCGGCGTCCGACCACGCCGCCGGTTCACCTTATATCTATGTTTTCTGCGGGAACGATGGGGGCTCGAATGACGTGTACACCGGTAACAATCCCAAGGGCACTCTGTACAGTTATGTGTCTGCGGATGACGGCCACACGTTTGAGCGCTATGTTGCTGGCAGCTACAACTCCACTGACGCCACTTTCAGTTGGCCTACAGTCGAAGTCGCGCCGGACGGATCAATTTGGGCGCTTTACGTTGATGCCCAGGATGTAACTAATTGCGGCACTGACATCACTGGACTTACTACCTGCGATCCCGTAACGAACCGGTTGATGCTCTACCACTCGACGGATCGGGGAAAAACCTGGAAGGCGCAGGACATCACTCCCGGGCGCGGCCGTTATGAATATGCCTGGCTAGCGGTTTCGAAAGATGGCAAGAAACTGGGTGTGGGCGTTTATTACCGGCGCGACGAAACGGCGCCGTGGCGCGTTTATGGCAGCGTCTTTCGGCCTGGTCAGAAACCAATATTGACCTCGCTTGATGAATACAATCCGGTAGCGCCGGCATCTGCGACCGATCCGCCCGGCGACTATCTGAACAGCAACTTCAATCCGGATGGAACGCTAAACGTGATTTGGACGCGACGCGAGTTTTCAGCCGGGACGACGTTGCTGCGAAGTATTTATTTCGCACGCTCGTTGTAGGAAAAGGGGTGGCGCCGAGGCACTGTGAAAGCAACGCGGTGGGCTGCAACTTCAAGCTTGAAACTTGAAATTATGCGGGGCGGCGTAAGTACGATCGAAGCTGCGGCGGCGTGGCTTTGCGCATCAGCGCCGCTTTCGCTTTCCATTCCATGGCGCGGCTCAACTCAATGAGGAAGCGTGGCTCGCCGCCTTCCAGCACCGCGACCGGTTCGCCACTACGATAAAGGATGCGATTTGAGGTGTACGCGGTGATGCGGCCGCCGGGGGTAATGACGCCGACCAGGTTCAACGGATCGGCAGCGCTGATGGAAATGAGACTTTCCTGAGCTGCATCTGGGGACGCTACGCCAACCGCAAGCGCAGACTCCGGCTGAGTCGGCGAGCGGAAGCCAAAATCCACGGCTCCAGTCCCGGCGCGACGAATCGCTCTTAACATCCCGACAGCTTCCGGCAGCGCAAACTGCTCGCCCGAAATGCCCGCCACAAAACGGCCGCCGCGGATTTCACCACGCGCTTCAAGCCGGTGATACATGCGCAACAAAACGCGCCAGGGAAGACTGATGCCCTCGCGTTCCAGCAGACGTTTGAAGACCACGCCGTAACGTTTGAGCAGGATGCGCGCGATCTCCTCAACGGTCTCCGGCGCCGCCTGTTCGGCAAACCTGGATTTGTCACTCGCAGGCTTGGCGGACTCGCGCTGCAATATGGACCAGCGACCGGCACTCGACATTTCATAAACCGGCTGGCGATGTTTTCGTTTGGCGGCTGCTTGTGTCTTGCGACTGGCCGGTGTCAGCAGCGCCCGCAATCCGGCAAAACTGTCGGAGACGACCAGGCCGTTAGCCACGAGTTCGGCTAACGATTCCTCGACCTGAGCGCGCAAGAGTTTTGTACCTTCGACGATGTCAGAAAAAAATGACGCGCCCCGCGTCGTTAGATAATCCTGGACGGTCTGGGTAGTGGTTGAGAATTCCAGCTCGCTTAACGAAGGTTGCGGGAAAACAGAATTCCAGAGCGCGAAATTCTTGCGCCGCAGTAAGGCGATAGGGGTATTGCGCACCGGAGCAGCACCGCGCGCTCGCTCCACTCCATTCTCGGCGGCGGCCGCGCGCACTGACGCCGAAGCAGTTGCTGGCGGCGTCAATCTTGCCCAAACCAATTCACCGGACAAACACAACGCATCCAGCCAGGCGGGATCGTATTCAGCCAAGCGGCTCGGTAACAGTTCACCTTCCCACGAGGCTGCGGGTGCTTCAAAACCTTCGAGCTGTTCGATGATGGCGCGTAGGCTTTCGGGTCCCTCCATCTGATGGTCCGGCGCGACTTTTTGCCAGGCCAATAGAAAGCGGATGAAATCTGCAGTAGCGACGGGTTCGATCTCCTGTCGCAAACGGTTCAAGGTGTAACTGTGGATGCGGGCCAGCAGACGGCGCGCACACCACTCGGTCTCGGTTGCCCCGGGCGAAAACTTGCCACGAATCACAAAGCCTTCGGCTTCGAGGCGCAACAGGCCGGTCTCAATTTCATTTGTAGTAAGTCCCGAAGAATCAGCAAAACTTTGAACAGTTACTGGTCCAAGTCCTTCAAGACGTCCGCGCAAGAGTTCGACCAATGCTTCTTCAAATGACCATTGTTTGGTGAAACTGTCCGGCGCTTTAATTTGGGGCTCGAGTTTCAGCGAAGGATAAACAGCCTCGAACTGTGGCAGCCTTTCAGCCGCAACCCAAAGATTCTGGGTTACTGGGGCCGCGGGCGTCCCGCCCGTCAGCGTTGCGTTAGAGGATACGGTTGAGTGGTCGAGCTGTTCGCGCTGCGCGCTCATTGTGGGCGGGATGCCCGCGGTTCCAGTAATCGAGGTCCCAGTAACTATTTCGAGCACTGCCGCGCGGCGATCTTTTTGTAGCTCTGCAAGGAACTGTTGCCACTCGGAACCTTCTTCCGCGGTAATAAACCCCAGCTCCACCAGCGCGTCGTGTAACTCATCTGCATTTTCGACGCGCGGCCAGGCTTCATCGCGCACGCGATCGATCGCGCCTTGATCAAGTTTGCCCATGTCGGAGGCGGTCTGCGGATCCAGCCAGCGCCGCTGATAAACCGCGCGGGTCCGTCGCTCTTCGAGCGGCGCGTCGTCGAGGTAGGCATAGGGCCGCGCGTTCAGTATTTCCTGGGCTAACGGTGAAGCTTCAATCACATCGCGCGCGAAAAGATTCTTCTCGTTGCGCTCAATCGCAGTCAGCAACTGTTCCAGACCGTCAATGTCCATCGCCTCTTCCAGACAATCCTTGACCGTCTGGTCAACCAGGGGATGCGAAGGAATTTCGCGTTCGCCCCCGCCCAGATTTTCCTGACAGGCGAGTTGATCGGGAAAGATCGCAGTCAGCAAATCTTCAGCATCCATGCGCTGCAGTTGCGCAGGAATCTTCTTGCCGCCGCGACGGCGTAAAACTGCCAGCGAACGAGTCACGTTCCAGCGCCAGCGGATATTCCACATCGGTGCATCAAGCAATGCCTGGCATAAAAGCGTGCGCACGGTTTTTGAGTTTAGATAATGAAAAACTTCGTCAAGCGGAAAGCTGTGTGTTGGACCAAGCGACAGCACGATCGCGTCTTCGGTAGCTGCGGCCTGCAATTCGAAATTGAACTTGCGACAGAAACGTTTCCGCAGTGCCAGCCCCCAGGCGCGATTCAAGCGGCTGCCAAAAGGAGAATGCAGCACCAGTTGCATACTGCCGCTGTCGTCAAAAAAGCGTTCCAATACCAAGTTGTCCTGGGAAGGCATGACACCCAGAACGATCTTTGCGCCCGCGAGATATTCGACAATCTGTTCGGCCGCTGCGCGCGAGATGCCGACCTCGTCAGTCAAATACTTCAGCGCCGGCTCGAGATTGACCGCGGTGGTCAAAGTTTGAGCACCGTCGTCAACGAATGTTGTTGTGTCGGCATCATTGCGACTTGTCTGAAGCGCGGCGCGGTCATGACTTTGGACTTTTGACGTTGGACTTTGGACTTCAACCCGCTTGGCTACTTCTTCACGCAAACGCGCCACGGAGATGGATAGCTCATGTGTACGTGCCGGCGCTTCACCCAGCCAGAATGGTATTGATGGCGGCTGACCGTGCGCATCTTCAACGCGCACCTTGCCTTGCTCCACACGCAACACCCGCCACGACGTGTTTCCCAGTTGAAAGATGTCGCCTTGCAAACTTTCAATTGCAAAGTCTTCGTTCACACTGCCAATTACGAGTTCGCTGGGCTCGAGCACGACCGCGTAGTCAGCCGTGTCGGGAATCGCGCCCCCCGAAGTGATGGCCGCCAGTCGTGCGCCGCGCCGGCCACGAATGCGTTTGTTCACTGCGTCGTGATGTAGATAAGCAGAACGGCGGCCGCGCTTGGTGGAAAATCCTTCGGCCAACATCCGGATTACCGAATCAAATTTTTCACGCTCCAGGTTGCGATAAGGATAGGCGCGGCGAACCATCGCGAACAGTTCGTCCTCGCCCCATTCTTCAGGTGCCGAAGCTGCGACGATCTGTTGCGCCAGAATGTCGAGCGGCTGCTCCGGTAATGCGAGCTGGTCAAGTTCACCACGCCGAACTGAATCTATGATCGACGCGCATTCCACCAGTTCATCGCGCGAAAGCGGAAAGATTCGTCCCTTGGGGAAACCGGCAACGGTATGATTCGAGCGGCCAATGCGCTGGAGAAAACTTGCTATCGAACGCGTCGAACCCAGTTGGCAAACAAGATTCACATCGCCGATGTCGATACCGAGCTCCAACGAAGCGGTGGCGACGAGGGCACTCAATTCGCCCGCCTTCAATCGCTGTTCAGCCGCGAGCCGTTGTTCGCGCGCCAGACTGCCATGATGCGCGGCAATGTTTTCGTCGCCAATGCGTTCACCCAGATGCCGAGCTACACGTTCGGCAAGCCGTCGTGTGTTTACAAAAATCAGAGTTGTCTTGTGCTGGCGGATTAGCTGCGCCAACCGGTCGTAAACTTCGTCCCAAACCTCTCCCGACATCACCGCTTGCAAGGGCGACTCAGGAAGCTCGATGGCGAGATCAAGTTGCCGCGCGTGTCCGCTGTCGACGATCGCGCAGTCCGGCGTTCCATTCGCATCGATGTTGGCGGTGCCCACCAGAAAGCGCGCGACTTCTTCGATGGGACGCTGCGTCGCTGACAGGCCGATGCGGACCAGTGAATTTCGGATTTCGGATTTCGGATTTCGGATTTCGTCTGGCGATTGCTGAGCGCTGTGTTGCTGAATCAGTTGTTCAAGACGTTCGACCGAAAGCGCCAGGTGCGAGCCGCGCTTATCGCCAACCACGGCGTGGATTTCATCAACGATCAAGGTGCGCGCGGTCTGCAGCATGCGCCGGCCGCCTTCACTGGTTAACAAAATGTAAAGGGACTCAGGAGTCGTAACCACGATGTGCGGTGGCCGCTTGATCATGGCCGTGCGCTCTGCCGCTGGCGTATCACCTGTGCGCACGAGCGTTCGAATGTTAACTTCCGGCAAGCCCATCGCCGCGAGTTCTTCCTGGATGCCCGCGAGCGGAAACTGCAGGTTGCGCTGGATATCGTTGCTGAGCGCTTTGAGCGGCGAGACGTAAACGACGTGAGTGTTGGCGTCGAGCTTGCCCTCGACTCCGAGGCGCACAAGATCATCAATAGCGGCGAGAAAAGCTGCGAGCGTTTTACCTGAACCGGTAGGCGCCGCAATAAGCGTGTTGCGCCCTTGTTTGATAGCCGGCCAGGCGTCTTGTTGGGGCGGAGTGGCTTCGGGAAACGTCTTCCCGAACCAGCGCGCCACTGCTGGATGAAAAATCTCGAGGTTCATAAGGGAAGGGGATTATAACCTGAGAAACGGAAAATTGCACACATGAAACACTGGCCTAGGCGTGAATCAACGGGGCTATCCGCAGATTACACAGATTTGCAAGGGGATAAAGAAAACCGGTCCTAAGCTTCAGGTCTTGCGGTGTCGTGGGCAGCGGCTTTGCCGCCTTCCGTGCGGAAAGGCTTCGCCTTTCCGGCCAGCTTTATTGAAGTTTCGGCGAGGCTGCGCCTCTCCGTTGCGGGCGGGACGCCCGCGTCCCAGTAAGCTACTCGAATTGTTTTTTGAAACCTTCGAACTGTTCGCGCAGTTTTCCGAATTCAGACTTGAGCGCTTCCACCTCGCTCTCCAGCTGTGAAACCCGGTCGGATGAAGAAACGCGATGCGAGGTCGAAGCAGCGCGCTCGACTACCTGAGTTTCAACCGCTACTTCGCCTGAAAGCAAATGGGCAAAGCGAACTTCTTTTTGCCCTGGCTGGCGTGGCAGTCGAATGACCAGCGGATCGGGTTCGCGGGTCATCAACGCATTCAGAGTCGCGTCAACTTCTTCTAATCCCGAAAACTCATGCAGGCGAAAGCCGCGGGTTGTCAGTTCGCCAGTTGTCTGTGGCCCTCTGAGCAGTAGTACGCACATCACCGCCAGCTCGGCTGGACTCAGGTGCAGAACTTCCGTCATCACATGTTTGTATTTCGGCACGCGGCTGGTGCTGCCGTAGAACACGTAAGTCAGGTTCTTCTCGCGCAGAGTTTCCAACGCCTGGGCCACTTCCTCTTCTGAATATGAGGTGACGGGACTGCGATTATTCTTCTGATTGCAAGCAAGGGTCAGCGAGTTGAGCGTCAGCGGATAGTATTCGGGTGTGGTCACCTGCTTTTCAACGAGGGAACCGAGGACGCGTACTTCAATGTCACTTAGGATCGTCGTCATGGTTGTTGCGGAGCGTTACATATCTTTCGCGCAGCGGAAGCCTGCAACCATCCAGCGCTCGTGTGCGTGAAAAAAGTTTCGGTAAGTCGAGCGAATGTGGATTTGCGGGGTTGCGTATGAACCGCCGCGCAATACCTTCTGATTGACGAACCACTTGTCGTTGTACTCATCAAACTCGGATTTAAAGCCGGGGTAGGGAACGTAATCGGAAGTGGTCCATTCCCAAACGTCGCCAATCAACTGGTGACAGCCGTAACTATTCGCTCCGGCCGGGAATGAGCCAATCGGCGCGGGAGCCCAAAGACCATTCTCAAACAAGTTTGCCTTGGAAGCATCCGGCGCTTCATTTCTCCAGGGGAAGGCGATGCGTTCATCGTTACTTAAATTGAATGTTGCGGCTTTTTCCCACTCGGCTTCGGTGGGCAAGCGTTTGCCCGCCCACTTCGCAAATGCCGACGCTTCAAAGAAACTGACGTGCGAGACGGGTTCATTCGCTTTGCTGCTGGCTGGGTGCAAACCCGAAAAGTCTCGAATCATCCACTCGCCGTCATGCAGTTCCCAGTAAAGCGGTGCGCGCCACTGTTCCCGATTTACCACTTCCCAGCCTTCGGAAAACCACCAGCGAAAATCCTGATAACCATTGTCGCGAATGAACTCGAGATAATCGCCGTTGCTGACCAGCGCGCGGTCAAGCGCGAAATCCTGCAGGAACACCTGATGCGCTGGCTTTTCGTTGTCAAACGCGAAGTCTTTGGAGTGCGGCGGCCTGGCGCCGCTTTGGCCTCCGTCCTCGCGTAAGCTTGGACTCCACCCCAACAAAAACAGCCCGCCTTGGATCTCTGCCATGCCTTCAACTTTCACCATTGCTCGCGGCGCTGGTTTGATTTCCGCGTCGAACTGATCGACTAACAGATGCTTGATGTCATAAACGAGCAGCTCCTGGTGCTGCATCTCGTGTTCAAGACCCAGGCGTACGAGCGACAGAACCGTGGCGGCCTCTCGATGTGTTTCGATTGATTGGAGAAAGCCCAGCATTTGTTCATCGATATGGTTGCGATAAGCGACCGTCTCTTTCACCGTCGGCCGCGATTTGGTGCCGCGCTTCGGCCTTTCGATACGCGCGCCAAAACCTTCGTAATACGAATTGAAGTAGAAGAGAAACTCTTGCGAGTAAACTTGATAACCGGCCTTATAAGTCTGCAGTAGAGTTTCAAAGAACCACGAGGTATGTCCGATGTGCCAGCGTGGCGGGCTCATGAACTCCGCCGTCTGAATGACGTAGTCTTCAATCTCGAGCGGCGCCACAATTTCCATGGTTCGGGCGCGCACGCTCTTGTACAACTCAATAATTGAGTGCGTCTTTGGAGCCAGCATTTGCTCGATTGTTGAAGCCATCAATAAAAGCCCTATTCAGAGGTTACGACAATTGAGTGTTCACGATGTTCCAGAACACGGCCGATTTTCTGAGCTTGAGGATAGTTTTCCCCAAGCCGCGCAAGCAAGTCGTCAGCGCGATCAGCTGAAATCGCAATCAACATCCCACCCGCAGTTTGTGGATCGAACAACAGTTTGATCAAATTCTTGTCGACCGACGCGTCGACTTCGATATCTCCGCCGATGTATTCACGGTTTGTCTTGTCGCCACTGGTCAGCATTCCAGCCGCTGCTAGCTCCAGGGCGCCGCTTATTAACGGCACAGAAGCAGCATCAATTTCAATCGTAACCCCACTCGCTTTCGCCATCTCCCAGGCATGGCCAATTAGCGCGAACCCCGTCACGTCGGTCGCTGCCTTCACGCCAAATTCCCGCATAGCCTCAGCAGCAAATTTTCCGGGCGTCATCATTGTATCGACTGAAGCCTTTACGGTTTCGTCAGATGCCTTGCCCAACTTGATTCCTGTCGAAATCACTCCAGTCCCGATTGGTTTCGTCAGAATGACGACATCGCCAGGCTGCGCGCCGGCATTGCTCGCAATCTTTGCCGGGTCGATCACTCCGGTCACCGCATAGCCAAACATTATTTGTTCGCTATCGACACTATGGCCGCCAATCAATGTCACGCCATACTTATTCAGCGTTTCCTGTCCGCCGCGCATGATCCCGCCAAGTATCGAGGCATCAACTCCTTTTTTTGGAAAGCAGGTAATAGCGAGCGCTGTCAGCGGCGTGCCGGCCATGGCCCAAACGTCGTTAATGGAATTCAGTGCAGCAATTTGGCCGTAGGTAAAAGGATCGTCAACAATGGGCGTAAAAAAATCGACAGTTTGCACAATAGCGAGGTCGTCGCGCAGTCGATACACTCCGGCGTCGTCGGCTTTGTCAAAACCAACCAGGACGTTATCGTCTTGGGGCTGTGGTGGTAGCCCGCTCAACACCTGAGCGAGTAAGCTCGGTGACAGCTTAGCCGCTCAACCAGAGCACGAAACCATCTCAGTGAGACGCATCGCAAAACCTCCCTTTCTGAATGTAGGTCGAATCAGTAGGGTTCGTTTATACCATCGATAAGGGCAGTTCGCATCGTGCGGTGAATTGAAGGAAAATGGCGGAAGAATAGCCGCGGATTAACGCAGATAAAAGTGGCATAGTCTTTAGTCTGTGTTTTGTAGCACGGCACAGACTAAAGTCTATGCCACTCAGAAAAATTAATGACCAACAAAATCCGAATCGGACCGGCCGGCTGGTCTTACAAAGACTGGGAAGGAATTGTTTATCCCCACAAGCCTAGCGCTAAGTTTGATCCGCTCGAATATCTCGCCCGATTTTTCGATACAATTGAAATCAATAGTAGCTTCTACCGTCCCTTCACGCCCGGAACCGCCAAGTCGTGGGCGCGGCGAGTAACATCGGCCAAAGAGTTTTTGTTTACCGCCAAGCTTCATCGAGTTTTCACTCATGAACGCGGCAAGGCGACCGAGGCGGATGAAAAAGCGGTTCGGGAAGGATTCGATGAACTGGCCAACGCAGGAAAACTGGGCGCACTACTGCTGCAATTTCCCTGGTCATTCAAAAATACTGATGAAGATCGGATCTATCTGGGGAAGCTACTCCAACGCTTTAAAGACTATCCGTTGGTTCTGGAGATCAGGCACCTCTCTTGGAACACGCCGCAGATTTACGAATGGCTCGACGAAGTGGGGGTAGGAATCTGCAACATCGACCAGCCGCTTTTCAGCAAGTCGATCAAACCGGCAGCGCTGACAACATCGCAGATCGGCTACGTCAGACTGCACGGCCGAAACTATCAGGACTGGTTTCGGGAAAAAGCGCCGCGCGACGATCGTTACAACTATCTGTATTCGCTTGATGAACTTGAGCCGTGGATAACAAGGATCAAAGAGGTGGCAGCGAAGACGCGGGAATCTTATGTGATAACTAACAACCACTTCCGGGGTCAGGCAGTGGTCAACGCTTTGGAGATTAAGTCGACGCTATCTGAAAAACTAGTGCCCGCGCCCGCGCCGCTATTTGAACGGTATCCAAACCTCGCAGACTCCGCGGTGCCGGAGGCTGAAACATCCGAACCAATGCTTTTCAGTTAGGTGTCCGACATACTTTAGTTTGTCGTTCCAGACGACGTTGGTTACTCCGTTAGAACCACGACAAACTGAAGTTTATCGGACTATGGTTTAGCTCGCTGCAGTCTGCGCAATCATCTGCGCGAACGAGACCGGCAACCCGTCGGGATCGATGGCTACTGCCAACTTAATTCCTTCGCCTTCACGCTGAGTTGGCGGCATTACGAATCTGATCCCCTTGGTTTTCAGTTCCTCGTAAGTCTTGTCGACGTCTTCGACGTTGAAGCCAATCGAGCAATTACCAGCCTGTTTAGAAGGATCGCCGATCGGAGGGCCGCTCGGGGCGACGCCACCACCGTGAAGGGCCAGTGTCGTTGTTCCAGTTTGAAACTCAGTCCAGTCCGGCGATTCAAACTTCAAAGGGATCCCGAGCTTGTCTCTATAGAACTCTATCGAACGCTGCATGTCGGAAACCACGACCATCGTGTAATCAATCTGCTTAAACATTCTTTCCTCCTCGCCTTTTCTTCGCGGCATTGCCGGCGCCCAGCGCGACGATCACATCGAACTCGTCCTTTGTTAACGGCATTACGGAGAGTTGAGATTGTCGTATCAGCGGCAGCTGGCTCAAACGCTTGTCATAACGAATCGCAGCCAGGGGAACCGGATTCTTGAGCTTTCTTACTGGCTTTAAGTCTACCGCTACCCACTGTTCATCATTCGCAGTTGGGTCCGGGTATGCGGCTTTTATCACTTCGGCCAAACCGACCACGGCTTTGTCTTTTCCTGAATGATAAAACAAGACCGGCTCGCCCGCAGTCATCAGGCGCAGATTGTTTCGCGCCTGATAGTTTCTGACGCCGCTCCAGTCGGTCTTACCGTCGGCAACAAAGTTGTCCCAGGAATAAGTCTCAGGTTCCTGCTTAACCATCCAGTAGTTACCTTTTTTGCCGGTCGTGGTTTTTTTTGGCATAGCAATTTGTGCGGAAAGGCACCCCAGCCTAGAATCTTTCGCCAACTAATCTCGTTTAACTGGAGCAAACCAATGCTGAAAGAAGGAACCGTGGCCCCTGACTTTACTGTAAAGGACGCGAATGGTGAAACCGTCCGGCTGAAAGATCTGCGGGGCCAAAAAGTTGTGCTCTATTTCTATCCCAAAGATGACACTCCCGGCTGCACGAAAGAGGCGTGTTCGTTTCGCGACTCCTTCGCGGAATATAAAAAAAAGAAGATCAAGGTTCTCGGAGTCTCATTGGACAGTGAGGAGAAGCACCAGAAGTTTGCCGCCAAGTACAAACTGCCGTTCACGCTGTTAGCCGACACCGATCATGCCGTTTCTGACGCCTATGGGGTTTACGGGCAGAAAAAGTTCATGGGGCGCAGCTACATGGGCGTAAACCGCGTAACCTTTTTGATTGACGAAAAAGGGAAGATCAAAAAGGTGTTTGAAAAAGTGAAACCGGAAGATCACGCTAGCGAGGTTCTCGAAGCGTTTTCGGCGTGAACCGTGAACTGGGAACCGAGAACCGAGAAAAAGAAAGTCCGCAATCAGTTAGCTTGAAGTAACAAATAAGCCGCAAACAAGCCGGAAACTATTTCATGCTTTCCTCGGTTTTCGGTTTTCGGTTCACGATTCACGGTCAGGCTGCCACCCAGCCGGCGATTTTTTCCGTCTCGCCTTCCGGTTTCTTGCCAGGCATCAATCCATGAAGGGCGCTAAAAGAACTTGGCACGTCTCGTTTACGTCGCGGTAAGTTCGTTTCCTGGCTCGCTTGAAGCGCTTCCGTTGCTTCAGTAATGAAGTAAAGGCGAGTGTTGCCAACCGTTTGAGTTCTAATTTCCCGTGTCCAGAGCAATAGGTTGGCAATAGCATCGCCAATTTCATCTTTTCCCAGACGCGTTTCCTGGGCGATTTCCTTTTGCGTGCGCGCGCCTTTTTTGATTGCTTCTCTAACGCGCTCAATCGGGGACAACTTACTTAAGACTCGGGGAAACATTGTTGAAGCGTTGCCGCTTTCGTTCAAAAGTGCATCGGCGGAATCGAGCAGCGGTTGATTGACATAACGTTTCCGTGCAGATCGGTATTCCTTCAACGCGCGCCGGCTGTCAGTCACTTTTTTTCGAATACAGCTCTTGCAGTAGAGATTTCTTCCGTCTTTTCGGGCGCGACAAACGCCAAATTCCGACAAGGGTAACTGCAGGGAACAAATGGGGCAGTTTTTGCCCGACTCAACCCGTTCTTCGGTCATTTTAGGGGCTCCAATCTGACTACTTTGGTATTGAAATCCCGTTTGGAAGAACACTTCGCGCACAGTCCGGGCTTTGAGCAAAACTCCGGGACAGCAGATTGGCGTTGATTAGTTGGGGACGACTACGTCTACGAACGTAAGAACATCGCCTGGGCTCGCCTGAGGCTCCTCACTGCAAATGAGGAAGACTCATACCTAACACCTGATCGGGGCACCGTGTAGCAGGTCAGCGGGGACATTTCAAAAATGTATAAGAGCAATTAACCTACGGCACGATAAAAATCAGGTCCGACTCCAACGCTTCACATCCGGCAAACATCACTTCCGAACGAGGGAGTCGCATTATAGTGATCCGCAATTTTTTTGCAACTGCTTTCTCGATGATTGATGGTCCATCAGCAGCGACGCGCAAAATGTTTCTTGTTTGTTACGCGCAACGCTAATTTGAAAATGCAAACAACTCTCTTGCGAGAAGATAGATGATCACATAAAGAGAATTCTAAGCACTAAGTGTGAAGGCTGCGTACAGAAACTCCTTTGCCGCGCGTCAAAATTCTTTCGGAAAATCGTAACTTTATTAATTAGGTACAAACCGTTCGCCGTCTGTTGCACGCAACACGTTCCACACGTAGCTGCCTGGTCCTACCATCGCTAGTCACTTTCAAGATCCGCCGCGAAACCAGGGCGAAGAAAATTGAATGAAGAAGAAAAAAGTTTCGCGTTAGAAGTGAAATTACTTCTGGCAAACAAATCCGCTGGTGAGTGTAGTGCAATTGAATTACAAGTCTCGCAATAGCAGCACAACGCGTCGCACCGTTGAACAGTGAACGTTGTAAGTAAGACTTTAGAGCGAAGCGCGATCTTTCAAACGGTAGACAAATTTCAGGCCGGACCAAGTCTCATTTACTGCGCAAATTTTCACGTCCACCAATCCAATTGTCAGACCAAGTTGTTGAACAACGCCGAAAGACAAATCTGTTTCAACGCCCGAACTCTTCTTTGGCCAGGAAACCCATAGGACGCCGTCGCGCGCTAACTTTTTCTTTAGCTTAGGCAGCTCTTTATCCAGCGCTTTTGCAGAACTGACAAAAAGCATTATGAAATCGAGCGGCCGGCGCGTTGTTGCCGCTGCAAAACTGACGTTCTGGGGCAGCGGTTGCAGTTCCTGCGCCAGAAATTTGTTGGGCGGGTTGACGATTGCTACGTTTTGCCCCGGCTTGATGCCTAGCTTCTTCACTAGCGGGGTGCCTGAATAGCCCGACATGCCAGCTCCCATTGTTTCGTTTCACTAAGTTTACAGACTAGGAACCGCTGTGCGAACGGCCTTTAGAGTTGCTTTAGAATCGTTTCTAGTTTGTTCAAGATCACTCAGGCACAAGTTCAGCGTCCGCACCGGAAGCTGAAGAGCCAATACCACTGCCGAAACGAATACCGCGGTGCTCGCGGCCGACTGCGGTTATCACAATTGCGCCGGCGAAGACAGTTACCGCGGTTAATGCCATTGCGGTGGCGTAACTCATATGTTGGGCAAAGATCGCTTCGATATACGCGACGGATCCCGCCAACAACACGCCACACTGATAGGCAAAGCCCGGCAGAAAACCGCGTACAGAATCCGGTGAAAGTTCGGTAAGGTGCGCTGGAATGATCCCCCAAGCGCCCTGAACCATAAACTGCATCAGAAAGCCCCCCGCCACCAATAACCCCAACGAAGGCGAAAACGCCCAAAGCGGAATAACCGCGATTGCGCAAACGAGCGCCGCAATCATCGAGCGCCTGCGTCCAAAGCGATCTGAAAGTAATCCGAAAAGAAGTCCACCAGCGATAGCCCCGATCATCGAAAACGCGGTGACTGCGGCAACTTTCTGCGGGCTAAAATGCCACTGCCGCTTTAGCAGCGTGGGATACATGTCCTGCGTGCCATGTGATACGAAGTTCATCATCATCATCAATAGCACCAGGTAGATAAATAACTTCCAATGCGAAAGGATGCCGCGACCAAGTTGTCCCCAGGTTTCGTGTCGCGTTTCTTCCCAAACAGCCGACTCCTTTACACGCAAGCGTACGAAAATGGCGAGCAATGCCGGTAAACCGCCGATGAAGAACATTGGGCGCCAGCCCCAGCGCGGAAAAACGAAGAAATAACAGATTGCGGCCAGCAAATATCCGGCGGCGTATCCCTCTTGCAGCAGCCCGGACAAAACTCCGCGCCAGCGCGGTGGCACTTTTTCCATCGCCAACGAGGCGCCTACACCCCATTCACCGCCCATGCCGATGCCGAATAGCGCGCGCAGCACGATAAAAGTGGCAAAATTTGGAGCCAGACCGGAAAGCACTTCAACGACCGAATAGAAGACGAGGTCGATTATCAATGGCAACCGCCGGCCGTAACGATCCGCAAGCAGTCCAAAAATAAATGCACCTACCGGACGAAAAGCCAGCGTGACGGTAATGGCCAGCGCAATATCCTTATCCGGCCGGTGAAACTCTTCGGCGATAGCGGTGAGCGCGAAAATGACCAGGAAAAAGTCGAAGGCGTCGAGCGTCCACCCCAGAAAACCGGCGATCAGTGCCGCGCGATGTCCCTCGGGCTCAGACGCTGGCGAGTTAGTTTTAGTTCGCAAGGGTTTTGCACCTCAAGAACGAGGTCAATCTGTTAGAGCGCGCGATACTATTACGTTAGAATCAATTTACTAAAGGTTTGGACTTTCGGACAGAAGTTTTCGTTAGATTCTTAGGTTAGGTTTGCGGCAAGTGCACAAGTGCGGGCCACAAACCATACTTCGCCGGCATCAGTAGATATTGCCGAGGACTGAACAGTGGAATTCAAATCTCCTGACAAAATAAAAGCCAGCGAAATCACTGATAAGAAGGCTTATCTCAATCGCCGTCAATTCATTCGCGGTGCTGCCCTGGTTGGCACAACCGTCGCCACCGGGCTCGTTTATAGAAAGCTAAATCCGCCAGCCGTCGAAACCCCGAAGGGTGAGACGCTCGTAACCCTGGCGAATCCCGACACCGACGCAGTGCGTTCTGGTTTCAAAACAAACGAGAAACTGACGCCTCTTGAAGACATCACTAACTACAACAATTTCTACGAATTCTCGACGGATAAAGCCGGTGTCGCCAGAGAAGCGAATGGTTTCGTGTCACGACCCTGGGAAGTTTCAGTCGGCGGGCTTGTCAATAAACCTGCAACCTTTGGCTTAGAAGAACTCTTAAAGTTCCCACTTGAGGAACGAATCTATCGCTTGCGCTGTGTCGAACGCTGGTCAATGGTTATTCCCTGGATTGGTTTTCCCCTCGCGTTGTTGCTGAGCAAGGTCGAGCCGACTTCGCAAGCGAAATATGTCGCTTTCCAGACGCTTTTCGATCCGAAGCGAATGCCGAACCAGTCGACCGGCGTACTCGACTGGCCTTACGTTGAGGGGCTCCGATTGGACGAGGCGATGCATCCCCTTACGATTCTGGCGACGGGCCTTTATGGCGAAACTCTGCCGCCGCAGGATGGTGCTCCGATAAGGTTGGTGGTGCCCTGGAAGTACGGCTACAAGAGCATTAAGTCAATTGTGAAGATAACGTTGGTTGCCGAAGAGCCGCCCACGACCTGGAACATTCAAGCGCCCGACGAATACGGGTTTTATTCGAACGTCAATCCCAACGTTTCGCATCCGCGTTGGAGCCAGGCGCAGGAACATCGCATTGGCGAATCGAGTTTCAGCGCCCGCAATACGCTGTTGTTCAATGGTTATGCGGAGCAAGTTGCGCACCTTTACGATGGAATGGACCTGCGCAAGGATTATTAGGCTTGTGGGTAGTCAGTTGTCGGTAGTCCGTGGTCCGTTGACCAGACCATCCCAGCTTGTTCGATTCCGCCACTGACGACGGACAACTGACAACTGACTACGGACTAGTTCTAATGAAAGACACGCGCTTCGCAAAGCTTGTTTTATTCGTCAATGCCCTGGTACCGCTGGCGTTGCTGCTCTGGGATGTCTATCACAAACGGGTAGGCGCTAACCCTTTGGAATTTGCGACGCGAACTACTGGCATGCTCACGCTGCTTTTCCTGGTGAGTACGCTGGCCGTAACACCGGTACGACAGATAACCCGGTTAAACTGGCTTATAAAATTTCGGCGGATGCTGGGACTGTTCGCCTTTTTCTATGGCTTCCTGCATTTACTGACTTATGTCTGGTTTGATCGCTATTTCAACTTCAAGAGCATACCCGCCGATGTCGCCACTCGACCTTTCATTGCCGTGGGAGTGCTGGCCTTTTTCCTTATGGCGCCGCTAGCCGTAACCTCGACCGACAAAATGATCAAACGGCTGGGCGGCAAAACGTGGAGGAAGTTGCATAAACTGGTTTATGCGGGCGGCGTGGCCGGTGTTATTCATTTTTGGCTGCTCGTGAAATCCGATACGCGCTTGCCGCTCACTTTTGGTTTTGTGCTCTTGCTTCTTCTTGCACATCGTCTGTTTGTTAAGTATTACCCTCCCGATAGCGAGAGGCCCGCTTCTCTGCTACCGAGCAAGTAATCCATCTGCTACGCTTATCAGACTTCAAAGCAGTGGGTTTCCGGCATAGATGAATTCAGTTGACCGTTTTTCCAGCCGCGTAGAGAATTACGCGAAATTTCGTCCCGGCTATCCGCCCGGGATTCTCGATGTTCTGAAGTCAGATTGCGGTTTGACTAAAAATTCCTTAATTGCGGACATTGGATCCGGTACGGGCCTGCTTTCCCAAGTATTCCTGAAAAACGGCAATGCTGTGTTGGGAATTGAGCCTAATGAGTTAATGCGAGCGAAGGCGAAGCAACTGCTGCAAAGCTTCGCGAACTTCAAGTGCGTCGCAGGCACCGCTGAAAGCACAACATTGCCGGACCGCTCGATCGACTTCATTACCGCCGGCCAAGCGTTTCACTGGTTTGACCAGGCGGCTGCGAAAAGGGAATTCATTCGCATTTTGAAACCCCGAGGTTGGGTAGTACTTGTTTGGAATGCCCGGCGTTTGGATGAGACCGCCTTCCTGCGTGATTATGAAGGGTTGTTATTACGGTACAGCCCGGACTATCCGGTGGTGAGACATGAAAACGTTGATGAGGGAATCGCTAGTTTTTTCGCGCCCGAACCGATGAAACAAGTAAGTCTCGAAAACGGGCAACGATTTGATTTTGAGGCGCTCAAGGGCCGCCTTTGTTCGTCGTCCTATGCGCCCGAACCCGGGGATCCGAATTTCGAATTGATGCTGCAAGACTTGGAAGGCATATTCAACAAGTATAACGAAAATGGCGTAGTGAATTTTGACTACGACACGAGAATTTATTACGGACACCTTCGCGGTTAAGCAATCCTGTCGAGTCTTGACTATCTTGCAAGAGCAATGAATCTTTCGAAAACAGCGGAACATTTTGGTGGGCTACTGGATCTGACGCTGCAAAAGGCGCGCTATTCGTTGCGGAAGCGCTTCTCGCATTCTGATGAACAACAAATCCTGAAACAGTACATCGCTCAATTGGTTCCAACCGACAGGCCGCGCACGGTTGTGGACATTGGCGCCGGGAATGGTGTGCGCTGGTCAAACAGCTATGCGCTGGTGCAGGAGGGCTGGAACGCGCTGGGCATTGAGGCCGATCGGCATAAGTACGATTTGCTGACGCAGGTTTATCGCCGCTTCCCCAATGCGCGAGCTTGCCATCGCAGGGTTCAGCCGGACAGCATCAACTCGCTGTTGGAGAGTCTTCAGATTGCAAAAGATTTTAGCGTGCTATGTCTAGACATTGACGGCAACGACTACTGGCTTCTTGATGCGATTTTGTCGTCCTATCGTCCGCATCTAATCGTCACCGAAATCAATGAAAAAATCCCACCGCCGATTCGCTTTGTAGTCAAATACGATCCTGCGTTTAAGTTACGACATCATTTTTACGGCTACTCAATCGCGGCCCTGAGTGATTTGTGCGAGCGCCACGATTACGGCATCTTGCGGCTGGAATACAACAATGCGTTCATCGCGCCTCGAGAGTTGGCCGGCAACCATTTCATCGATGCGGGCACTGCTTACGAGCAGGGTTACCGCAACGGCGTCGATCGGAAAAAACGGTTTTGGCCCAATTTTGATGTGGACGTGTTGCTTTCGATGTCGCCCGAGGAGGGAGTGGAATTCCTGAGGCAGTTTTACGCAAAGGACGAAGGCAACTACTTTCTTGGACTCAAACCGGAAGACATTCCAGTTCAGGACCAGATTCTTGAACCAGCTGTCCTGGCTAATCAGTAGCTCCCTCAAACGCCTAGATTCACCCGCACGGCTTGCCCCTTTTCAATCCCAAAAAAAGCTTGACGCCGTTTGCCACAACGTCCATAAAGTTTATGCGGATGCGAACCGACTTTCTGTAATTTTTCGAGCGATAGGACGAGCAGTATGAATAAAAACAGGCGCAGCGATGAACGCGTTTCCACAAACTTGCCGGCGCGCTGGGACGGACTGTCCGGAAAGAGCGAAGCGCGAATCGAAGATCTGAGCATGGGTGGTTGCTTTGTGAATACTCGCGGCCGCGTTGATATCGGCGAGATCGTTGGGATTGAGATGAAGCTTCCTTCAGGTGAATGGATGCAACTACGCGGCGAGGTCGCGTCCTACCTGCCAGGAACCGGATTTGGAGTTTTATTTACGTTCCTCACAGAAGATGAAGAACAGGTATTACGGGAATTGATTAGTTAGCCTCTGCCTACTGCACCGCCCGCGTCTCAATTACGGTGATCGCGTGTGCCAGCTCAGCCCGACTTAATCCCGCCTGCGGCCGGAAATTGGTATCTGCCTGAAGCAGTCCGGTCGAAATTGCCACCGCAACATAACCCTTAAGTTCATTTGGAATTCCGGAAGCGTCAAGGAATGCTAATGGAGTACCGGCCTTCGCCTCAGCTTCGGAACGCAGGCCCGCGGCACGCACCAGCGCTATGGCCGCAGCCAGACGAGTCACGGTCGCACTGGGCCGGAACTGTCCGCCTTTTTGAGCATCGATAAAGAGCGAGCCGGTCGGGGAGGCTTGAACGCTTTCCACGAACAATGTGGTCGCGGGGTCGCGCACGTCGCTGTAATTCGACTGTCCCGGCAGGTACTGGGGAACGCGTCCGGCTGAAACCAGCGCCGTCGCCAAATCCAAGCGAGAGGTTCCAAATTCCGCTCGGAAACGTGAGCCGATCGGCCACATGGAAAAGGAGCGCAGGCTTTGATAGACGTCACCCTTCAACGACGGACTGAAAGAATCAATGTCATTCAAGCGAGCGTACTGAGCGCGACCCACCTCGAGCACGCCATAAAACGGTTGCGGCGTCCCCAACGCACCCAGGGTATTGCGCACACTAACGCGCCAGGTTCCGGCTGTGGGAGCAGTGAAAGAAAGTGTCTCGTGTTTGCCGTTCAAGCCCGTGAGGTTGATCGCATTCGCCTGACCTCGTAAGGCACCAGTTTGATCGTAAACTGCCAGGGCCAAGTCGTTGGTACTGAAAAGTGGCCCCCAGGAAATCTGAATGGTTGCCGTTATCGCACCTTCCGGCACGGTGACGTTGATGTCAGTGGCGGTCCCTGGCTGGGAAGTTCCGGAAAACTGGGTGGGCGCATCACTCAAGAATTCCACTTGATCGCGGTCAACTGTTTCGCGCCAGGCTCCAATGCGCCGCGACGGGAAGGCAGCCTCGAGCACGGCCGCGTGAACATTCAGCATCCCCGTCCCGGTTTCATAAGTGTAATAAGGCGGTAGCGGCGTCGCGCTGCGTTGCAAAATATCTTTAACTTCCGAGGGTGCAAGATTGGGGTTGACCTCAAGCATCAACGCTATGGCGCCGGCAACCTGCGGCGCTGAAAAACTTGTGCCGTTCGACGTAGTGTAGTAAGGCAATTCCGCCGCACTAAGCCGTTGCGTGTCTGCTCCCGCGATGCCAGTCGCGCCCGTTACATTCGCGACTCCTGAACCACGCAGGCTGACAACATTGACGCCCGGTGCGACCAAGGTCGGGTGAAACATTGAATTCGCGAAATCGCCGCGTGAAGAGAAACTGGCCAACAGTCCTTTTGTATCCGTCGCACCGACGCTGACAACCCACGGTGCCACCGCATAGGGGTTCAAAGTATGCGCGCCGGGCCCGTTGTTGCCGGCAGAGAAAACTACATTCACGCCGGCATCAGTAAGCATTCGCGTGGCGATGTTGACTGGATCGTTAACATCGAACACGGTGTTCGCTGAGAAACTGCAATTGACAACACGAACACCGAGATCCTTGCCATTCGCGAGCAGGTAATCAAAGCCTTCAAGAACGTAGAGAAGAGACAGGTCGCCGGCGCTCAGTCCCACAACTCGCGCACCGGGCGCTACGCCGGCGTATTTTCCGCCTGACAAGGTGCCGTTTCCGGCAATCACGCCGGCGACGAAAGTGCCGTGACCGTACGCCTGGTCGGTGTTGGTCAGGCTTTCCGAGTTAATTGGATAAGTGAAACCAAGACTGGCGCTTTGCGTTCCGGCAAGCTTAATGTTTTTCGCGACGCGTCCGGCGAGATCGCCGTGGTTGCCGTCCACGCCCGTGTCGAGCACCGCAACAGTTACGTTTTTTCCGGTGACGCGCAGGTTGTTATTGACGGTGGTGATTTCCGCATCGCGCCAGGCACGCTCAACTCCAGTCAACGCGCGAACTTCGGGCTCGCTGTTCAAATTCAAAGTGCGATTGCCATAGATGGAACGAACTGCTGGGAGTTTAGAAATCGCGCTGATCTGATCCCGGGTTCCAGTGAGCGTGATCATTGGCAACGCGCGGAATCGAGTGCCGCCGACGATTCCGATTTTTTGCAAATCAGCCAAATCCGAATCCGAGGGCAATTGATGATAGACAACAACGGCATTGACCGTGCTGTCGTCGGCTAGTCGCGTCAGTTGCAGGGCTAGTTCTGGATCAACGCTGGCCAAACCCGATGACGGCGGCTGGAGTGCGTTCGGCAGCAGTCCATCAGCGCCAGTCATGACAATGCCGTCAGCACCAGTCATTACGATTCCGTCGGCGCCGGTCATCACGATTCCAGTCACGCCGGCGAATCTCAAACCATTTGGTACAACTGAAAAGACCACGCCGTCTGCGCCGATTGCGCGGACGGAATCTGCACCCGTCATGACAATGCCATCAGCGCCAGTCATAACTATCCCGTCAGCACCGGTCATCACAATCCCGTTGGCAGCCTGCTGTTGTACACCGTCAGCCCCCGTCATAACGATGCCGTCGGCGCCGGTCATTACAATTCCGTTCGCCAGCGTTATGGTCACTGAATCAGCGCGATAGCTAGTGCCATCAGCACCGGTCATGACGATGCCGTCAGCGCCGGTCATTACAATGCCATCAGCGCCAGTCATTACGATTCCGTCGGCGCTTGATGCGCGGACACTGTTGGGATAGGCCACGCCGTCAGCGCCGGTCATAACAATGCCGTCAGCGCCAGTCATGACTATTCCGTTCGCGCTGGTGTTGAGAAAACCATCAGCACCGGTCATGACGATGCCATCCGCTCCGGTCATAACGATGCCGTCGGCGCCCGTCATGACGATGCCGTTAGAGGAGGTAATGCTGATGCCGGCCATGGTTGGTGACACAAACACCAATACCACGAGCATCATGGCGATTGACTGCTTTATTTTTGGGAAAATGGAATTTGATCCAGCCTTCATGCGTAGCAAACTCTTACCTCAGTCGGGTTTATCGGCAAAGTCCTGCTAACTATCTGGCGAGGTGCCTTCGCAAATTGGAGACGACCTACGGAAAGCAGTACTACTTCGGTTCGTATTCCTACGCGCCGCCTGCCTTTTGTCCATCCGCGCACCGTCTTTTTCATTGAAAGCTCAAGTATTCTAGGGACTTGCCCCAGGGGATGTGTTGCGTAATGCTTGCGATTTCCCTCTGAAATCCACCGTTTGCGCCAGATTTGTTAGTTAATAAGCTGATGATAGAGTTTTCGGGTTTCCGAACTTGGTTCGACGCCAAGTTCGTTCTCCAAAATCCGTTTCAAGCCCTCGTAGTGCTCTTTTATCGCCCCTCGGTTTCCCATCGCAGCGTGCGCCCGCAGGATCAGACAGTGAATATCTTCACGAAATTGATCTTCCCGGACGATCAGTTGGGCTAACTGCATTGCCCTTTGCCAGTCGGTTGCGGTCTCTGCCGCAGCTGCGAGCGACTCTAGTAGCCTGAGGTACTGCTCACGATAATAGGTGCGTTGTTCCTCGACCCATGGCTCGTAACTCCCCTGCATAAACTCGCCGCGATAAAGCGCGAGCGCCTGCTCGTAGGCGTGGACGCATTCGTCAACCTTGCGCGCACGACGCGCATTCTCGCCTTCGCTCAACAGCCTATCGAACTCCTCGGTATCGATGCGATAAGAGAATTCCGGATTAAGCTGGTAGTCGCCATCGCGATACAGCAAAAAGTTTTGTTTTAAAGGTTGGTTACTGTTCAACGCTTTGCGAATGTGCGAAACCGTCGGGTGAAAATTCTTTTCCACGACAGCCATGTCAGTTTCGCCCCAGAACGTATCGATGATGGTGTCTTTCGAAGCTCGGTGATGCCGGCGCGAGACGATGAAGCACAGAATGTCGCGAGCGCGCCGCGTAGTCCACGCGTCCGCCGCCAACGGCCGGGTGGGATCGCGCAAGATCGCAACCGGGCCCAGCATGTTCACCGTCAGATCCGTTACTGATTGAGTTGCGAGGACGATCTCAGAAACCTGCGTGGTAGTCCGTGCCGGTGAGGGGCTGGCTGACACCTGCTCGCGTAAATCGAGAGGCAGCAACTCCAACGCGTCCTCGCCGGAAAAGATTTCGGGATACTTCCCAATCTTTCGCTTCAGCCAGTACTCGTAATCGTACCTGACTGCAAGATCGACGAGGCGACGCAGGCGTTCGAGCATGCCACGTTCATTCTGCAGATGAAAATCACAGAAGGCCATCGCCATGCTGGCTTGTGCTTCGTAGTAATAAAGACCGTGCGCATGAAAATATTCGAATGCCTTGGTGAGCCCGTCGCGAGCGTCATGGTATTCACCCCGGGCGGCCATGATGCGGCCGCGAGTAAGTGACGCCGTAAAGAATCCCAGCTCACTTTTTTCCTGTGGGCGGGCGGTCAGCAGATGATCGATCTGCGCCTGCGCCGAAGAGAGGTCGCCAATCTGCAAGGCCAGCAACGCACGCTCTTCCAATAATTCGGTTCGGGTTAGGCCGATGCCGGCTTCATCGTAAGCGCGGGCGGCGCGTTCGTAGTACTCAATCGCCCGCTCGATTTCGCCCCGCTCGCGATAAAGATTGCCGTAGGTCTCAAATGTTTCGGCGCGTGTGCCGGCGAGACTGAAGAGTTGGCAACATTCAAGCGCTCGATCCAGATTTTTTTCGCAAGCGGCAAAATCGCCCCGATACAGGTAACAGCGCGCCATATTCAAATGCGCCACTGCCTCCTGCGGCATTGGCGGAACCTGGTGATCTTTTCGCAGCATGCGACTAAACCAACGCAATGCTTCGCCAAAATCGCCCCGCATGCCCGCCGGAGTGCCAAGATTGTGCGCGATCAGGCGGATGTAGTACTCGTCGTTACGTTCCTCCGCTGACTGTAGAGCTGCGCGAAATTCACGCTCCGCGGCCGTCCATTCGCCCATGGCCACGAGGCACAAGCCACGCGTGTTACCGCATTTGATACGCACTGCGGAATTTGCCTCGCTCAACAGGATGGCACGGTCGAGATAACTAAACGCCAACTCATAGTCGCCTTCGCGCCGGGCGAGCGTCGCCAGAGCGTGTAAAGCGTCTGCCTCACCTTCGTTGTCAGCGCGTTCGTGCAGCAGAGGTACTGCCCGCCTCAACAATGAATGCGCAAACTCGTATTCACCTTGCAGTCGTGCGACTTCGGCTCGGTGGGCCAGTGTGCGCGGATGAGCTTCGAGAGCCGCCGGCGGCAATGCATCCGCAAGCGACGACAACGAGTTCAGCGCTCCGGTGGAGATCCATTCGACGCCTCGGTCCGCTATTAGTACTGCAGCGTTATCAAAATCTTCTGCGGCCAACCAGTGCCTGACCGCTTGTTCCCAGGCGTCTCGCTCGATGAAATAGGCCGCACAGCGTTGATGCTCGGCTGAGACGCCTGTTCGTCCGATCTCGCTCCGCAAACGCCGGCGCAGGAAATTCTGAAAGAGCGGATGCAAGCGATACTCTTCACCGCGCCGATCGCTGGCCACGGTGATGAATACGTTGCGGCGCACCAGATTTGGCAGCACTCGTGAACAATTCAACCCGGGATAAAGCGCCGCACAAATATCCAGTTCAATCCGGTCGAGCAGCGAAACCTTAAGCAACAAGTTCTGCACTTCGGCATTCTCATCGGAGAAAACTTCCTCGGCAAAGTAATCGAAAATGTCGCGTTCGGATTGCCGCAATACTTCAACCAGGTCGGGAACATCGGCTTGGCCTTCGCGGCTGCTGATTGCCGTGCGGTGCGCCACTTGTCTGACTAGTTGCAAAGCCGTAATCCAGCCATGCGTTCGTTCGCGATATTCGGTGAGTTGCTGTGGGGTGAGTTCAAGATCAAAAACCTGGCGAAATAGCTCCCGCGTCTCATCATCTGTGAAAAGGAGGTCACTACGATCGATGGTGGCGAGTGGGGAATGCGTTCGCAGTCTGCCCAGAGCCAGTGGTGGCATCTCTCGGGAAACAATAACCACGTGCAACACGTCCGGAAGGTATGCAAGCAATCGATCCATCACGACGTGCACGGCAGTGTTCTGGCCCAAATGATGGTAATCATCCAGGACCAGTATTAATTGTTGTTCAATATGCTCGAGGACTTCGTTGAGAAAAACGTCGACCGCTCTTTCGGGATGGCGCGCCGACTCCCCGGCCGCTTCCTGAAGATAGGAAAAGAGCGCCTTACCGAAAGCCGGGACGATTTTCTGAATGCCAAAGGTCAGATAGCCCAGGAAAACTGCGGGGTCGGCGTCAGTATGGTCCAACTGATACCAAACAAACTGGCGTTCGTGAGTCCGCAGGAAATCCGCTACCAGCGTAGTCTTACCTGAACCAGCGTTGGCCGTAATCAGCGTCAGGGGATAACCGAGATTCGCCAGCAGGCGATCGGTGAGCCGGGGGCGCGATAAGAGCTGCGGAGCGGGGCGCGGGGGCAACAGCTTCGTTCGCAGAAAAAAACCGGGAGGCGAAGACTGCAGACCGCTTTGATTGGTGGACAAGCTTTCGTCCGAAGAGCTTTCCGATTGCTTCCTGGGCGCCATTAGCTGCTGTCCCTGGCTGCTGTTGGGATAGGGCGGCAGAGTAGCATGCCCAAATACGATCAAGCCACCGCCAATCGTGGTGGTTTGAATAGTGGCAGAAGCATCCGGGGGGTTCATTTCCAACCTTGGCGCTGGAGCGTCTTAAGCGAATTGCTCAGAATGACACGCAACAGCAACTTCATTAGCCTCGTCGTTCCTGTTTACTTTAGTCTTGCGCAAAAACATACCAAACTCATTAAGTGCGGCCGCTCGACCGTGAGAGTGGTCCAGCGCGATGCTGGCCTGCTCACTTGAAAGTCCGTAACTTTCAAACAAAGCAATCGCTTCGGGCCGAGTGAAAGCGAGCGCTTCTTCTTCAATGACCATCAGTGACTGTTTTGAACGCAAACGCCATAACGGCGCCGGGGGCAAGCTGCGACTGGTGATCAGGACGTGAACATCCGCGGGCAGCAGCGGCAACAGTCGCGTGAAAAACGGCACCAGCCATTCTGAATCGCTTACGAGATGTAGATCTTCGATGACGATCAAGAGCGACTTCTGCCTGTCGCTATCTCCTAATTCGAAAATGAATGCCTCCGCAAGCGCGTCAATGTGTTCGAAGTCTCCAGCTTCAACCAGATGCGTTAAGAGTTTGGTCCCGAAGCCTGGACGTTGTTCACGGACGCTGCCGATCAAATACTCAAAAAAGATAGTTGGGTCGCTATCGGGTGCATCCACTTTGTACCAGGCGACCTGCCGTCCACAGCGGTCCGCAAAGTCGATCGCCAACAAGCTTTTTCCGGTCCCGGCGCGACCGCTGATGATCGTGGAGGCACCAGCGCGCAGACTATGTTCCAGCGAGTTGAGTAAGCGCGGGCGCGAAATGCGCGGGCGACTCGCGGGCTTGGCAATCTTGTCTGTGATGAGTCCAAACCTGCTGCTTGTCAGGTCGTGAGAGGAGTCAATTAAGAACATAGATTTGGAGGAACATCCTTCCTTGTATAAGTAGATCGCAGCTACCGCGGCCTTTTCCGGCGCCGACAAACTGAGAAACCGACCGTTCCGGATCCACCTAATCTTTTATTGCAATCCGCTTGAGAAATTCTTGAGGTTTTAAACACGGCTTGTCACACACGCCGCGAGTTGGCAATAAACGCCCGAAAAAGCGCCCATTCCCTTGCGCTTTGCGAATGACAAACGTTAATAAATGTTGTTATACTCCGCTTGCGGTTTTGGAACGAGGCCGCTTGGTCGGCCTGGTAGCAAGCAAATTTCCTCTTTTCACTCCTTTCGACGCCTGATTTCCGGGCAAAACTCCTCAGCTTGACGCGACTGCCCGGTGCACCTCGCATGAACCTAGATCCCGATACCACCCCCAAGTGCCGCGTCTTGATCGTAGACGACGATCAAAAGGTGCGGGCGCTCCTAAGCGATCTGCTTGAGGCCGAGGGCTATACGGTGATGTCTGTCACTGACGGCGGAGGCGCACGTGATTCCTTAGCTGCCTTTGAGCCGGACGTTGTTATCAGCGACGTGGTAATGCCAGTTCTGGATGGGATTGAGCTTTGCCGCCACATTAAGAACGATCCCGCGACCTCCAGCATTCCAGTCTTGCTGATTAGTGGTGTGCGTTATGCCTTGGAAGATAGTCTCGAAGGTTTGACCGCCGGCGCTGATGACTATCTGAACCTGCCGTTTCGCAACGAGGAGTTGCTCGTCAAAGTTGCCAGGCTGGCAGAGCGACATCGGGCTCACCGGGCATTGCGCGCAAGTGAGGATCGCTATCGCCAGCTCGTCGAGCTGTCGCCGGAAGCAATTGTTATTCATAGTGAAGGAATACTTCGTTATTTAAATCCGGCGGCGCAGCGCCTGTGGGGCGCGGAGAAACCTGAACAACTGGTTGGACGCTCAATTCTCGACCGGGTTCATCCCGACTATCACGACACAGTTAAGGAGCGAGTACGACAGGTAGAGGAACACGGATCGGCGACTAACCTAATTGAGCAGAAGCATGTGCGGCTTGATGGGACAGTGATTGACGTAGAGGTTGCGGGCATGCCCTTCGTGCTGAACGGCGAACCGGCAGTGCAGGTCGTGATGCGCGATACAACTGATCGCAACCGGGGCCGCGAAGCGCTCAGGCAAACAGAGACTCAACTGCGCACGGTAATCGGCAGCGCATCACTGGTGCTGTTTGTCGTTAATGTTGAAGGTGTCTGTACGCTGGCCGAGGGAGAGGGACTAAAAAATCTCAACTTAAAACCGAGCGACCTGGTTGGCCATTCGGTTTTCGACGTTTACCGCGACAATTCTCAGGTCATCGGGAACATCCGACGAGCCCTTAAAGGCGAGGCATTCTCTGCGGCTGTCGAAGTTGGGTCTCTGATGTTTGAAACGCGCTACTCGCCGCTTTTCGATGACGCGGGTAAGGTTACCGGAGTTATTGGCGTAGCCACAGACGTCACAGACAATCGTAAAGCGCAGAATGCCCTGCAGGAAAATGAGGAGCGTTATCGCGAGCTTTTTGAGAATGCGAATGACCTCATCTACACGCACGATCTGTCAGGAAACTTCACTTCGCTGAACCGTAGCGGCGAAAGGCTCACCGGCTACAGTCGCGAAGAAGCCATGCGCATGAACATTGCCGACGTGGTTGCACCGGACTACCTTTCCGTGGCCCGCCACATGATGGGTCAGAAAACCAACAACCACGGCTCGACAGTGTACGAGCTTGAGATTCTTACTAAAGCAAAGCGCCGACTTCGGTTGGAACTGAGTACGCGCTTGATTCATCGTGACGGAAAAGCCGTTGGCGTGCAGGGAATCGGCCGCGATTTGACCGAGCGCAAACGTTCGGAGGAAGCTCTGGCTCAACAGGCCCAGCGCGAGGCGATGACGAACCGCATTTCGCAGGCGATTCGTTGCTCTTTGGATAGTTCTGAGATTTTTCACACCGCCGTCAACGAACTCGGCTCGCATCTCAAGGCGGACCGCTGTTCGCTTTTCATCAAGGACGAACGAACTCGCCGCGTTAGGAACGTCGCGGAATATCACTCGCCAGGAATCTTACCCGCGGCCACTGATTTCGGGCTTGAGGATGTCAGACAGCTAAGCAAATCGCTCGAAGAGAACGGCGTCCTTTGTTTCGACGATGCCGCGCACGAACCCGGCATTGCAGATTTTTATTCCCGGATCCTATCGAAGGCCCAGGTGCGTTCGATTATGTATGTGGCGATTAGAGTGGGCGATGAAGTAAGCGCTGCGTTTGCCCTCTCCACCACTCGCGAAATACGACATTGGAGTGAAACGGATATTGCACTTGCAAAGGCGGTCGCCGATCAAACCGGCATCGCTATTCGCCAAGCCGAGCTTTATCAAACGGCCGAGGCTACTTCCAAACGGGAAGTTCTGGTCAATCGCCTGACGATGACAATTCGCGCGTCGCTAAGCTTGGCAGAAGTACTGAGCACCGCAACGCGGGAACTGGGCGCGGCACTCAGCGCTTCAAGGGTGCACATGCGTTTATATGACGCGGGCAATCCTGTCTCCGCAGTTGCCCATGAATACGTAGCGCCACATAGCACGAGCCTCCACGACGAATTGCGTTACGACTCTCCCTTTGGCAGACAGCTATTGAATATGTCAGGGCCGCTGGTTATCAGTGATTGTTCAAACTATCAGGAAGGCCCAGCTGGTTTCAGCGCCGCCATACGCGAGTACGGACGGCTGGCTGAAGTTCAATCGCAAATTGTCTATCCAATCATCGTCAAAGAACATTTCCGAGGTGTGCTCTGCATTCATCAAACCGATCGCTTGCGAGTCTGGACGGAAAACGAATTGTCCCTGGTTACCTCGGTTGCGGAGCGGCTTGCGATTGGCATCGCTCAGGCAGAACTGTTCGAGATGGTTGCCAAAGCGAAAACGGAGTGGGAAACAACCTTCGATTCAATGTCCGACGGTATTTTCATTTTTGATCCTTCCGGACATCTAAAGCGTGTTAATCGCGCCGGCGCGGCAATGGAGAACTCCGACCCAAGAGCTCTCTTAGGGAGTAAATGTTGCGATATCCTGCGAACTTCCGCTCAAAACCAGACCTGTGTCGTGGAAAAAGCAATCGAAGAAGGGAGCAGTATTATTGTTGAAGTGGTACCCGATCAGCTCAACCGGCCCATTCTGGTTTCAATCGAACCGGTTTTGGATGACACGGGTGCGGTGACTGCCGCCGTTTGCACGGCGCGCGACCTTTCCGAACTGCGCAAGGTGCAAGCCGTAGCGCGCGAACACCAGTCACTGCTGACCAACATCCTGGAGAGCGCACGCGAGTCGATATATGCAGTCGACGTCGATGGTCGTTTCAAATGGTGCAACAGCGCCACATTGTCCGGACTTGGGTACGAACGAGAAGAGTTCATCGGAACGCGTTTTCTCGACATGGTCTATGAAGCCGATCGTGAAGTTGCAAACGAGAAAATGCAGACAGCGCTGAATGGTCAAGCGCAAACTTATGAAATGCGCTACTTCGCTGCTGACGGCGGCCTGCGTTATGCACGCGTCGACAATTCACCATTGATTGTTGAAGGCCGGACGACGGGCGTGTTGGGCATTGCTCGCGACATTACGGAGCAGAAGGAGGAACGCGAGCGCGCCGCACGTGCGGATAAGTTGCGTGCGCTGGGCCAACTGGCTTCGGGCGTGGCGCACGACTTTAATAATTCGCTGGCGGCAATATTGGGTCGAGCGCAATTGCTACGGCGCCAGACACAGGATGAAGCCCTCGTCCGAAATCTGGAAATTATTCAGACGGCTGCTGAAGACGCGGCCGCTACCGTTCGTCGCATACAAACTTTTGCTCGCAAATCGCCCGCCAGGGAATTCGAACGACTTGAGGTTGGCGGGCTGCTCAACGATGCCGTGGAGATAACGCGCACGCGTTGGCAAAATGAAGCCAGGTCCCGCGGTCTTGAATATGACGTTTCGTTGAACGCCGGCAACGGGCTCTTCACTTTCGGCAGTGCCTCAGAATTACGCGAGGTTTTTGTAAATCTAATCGTTAATGCGGTTGATGCGATGCCAAATGGTGGCAGGTTAAAGATAGATTGCGTTGCTGACGACTCGCGCCTGAGGCTGACGTTTGCCGACACCGGCACGGGTATGCCGGAAGACGTCAGGCAGAAAATCTTCGATCCATTTTTCACGACGAAAGGCGCGCACGGCACGGGGCTCGGTCTTTCCGTCAGTTACAGCATTATCGAGCGACATGAGGGATCGATCAGCGTCGCTTCCCGTATCGGCGAAGGCACCGTCTTTACTATTGAGTTGCCCGCATCCCGCCTGTCGGCGGAATCATCTGCCGAACCTGCAAATGATGTCGAGTCGCCCAAGCTTTCAATTTTAGTAATTGATGACGAGCCGTCGGTACGTGAAACACTGGCTGAGATGCTGGAGTTGATGGGCCATCGTGTTGTGTTGGCTGACAGCGGCCAGAGTGCCTTGCAGTTGCTGAGCGCCAACGAATGCGAGCTCGTGTTTACAGATCTGGCAATGCCGGACATGGATGGCTGGGAAACAAGTCGCGAGATTCGCAAACGCTGGCCAGATATGCACGTGGTGCTGGTAACAGGCTATGGCAGCGGCACCTTGCCGCCGAAAGGTGAAGATAATCTTGTCAACGGCATCATCGGTAAGCCTTTCGACTTTTCCCAGATCAATCAGACTATTACAAAGATTCTTGCCAATGAGCCGTTGCTTGAAAGTATGCCCGCCTGATTCTATTTCCGCCTAGTTGTAATTCATAATTCCCGCACTCGCCGTAAAGCCGACTCCAAACCCCACCACGATTGTCGGTCCGGTCCAATCATCTTTTTCGGCCAACATAAAACCCGTGGAGGCGCTCGAGAGGTTTCCGTAGTTCCTGAGCACTTGGTATGAACTCTGGACCTTGGTTGAATCCGTGTCGAGGTGTAGCTGCGAACAAACGCCGTCGAGTATTTTCTTGCTGCCGGTGTGAATCAGACACTCATCAACATCGCTCATGCTCGATACTGGCGAGTCGGGGTGTTCGAGTACGTTCTTTACAGTCGTGACCGCGTAGTGCGCGCCACGCGCGGGGACCGTCGAGCGCATGAAGTATTGTGGTCGCCCCTTGAGGAAAGGGTGTGAGCTGTGGTGGGTCATGCTGAGTAGTTCAGCGTCGCCCGTTTCTTCGTTCGTTAGGTGAGATATCGGTCCAAAGGTTGGCTTGCCTTCTTCAGTTCCCACCAGCAAGGCTACGGCTCCGTCTCCGAATAGCATGGATTGAATGACGAAGGTGGTATCCAGCCTCTGTGCTTCAAACTGGGCTGCATGGATTTTATGTTCCTTCCTGAGTTTTATGGTTTCGCGAAAACCGTAATACTGATCGCGTAAGAGGGGAGCAACATAGGGAGTATGAGATTCGGCCATGAGTACGATTGCCAATTTCCCGGGATTTGCGGCCAGGTACCATTGAGCAACTTC
>DATAOU010000294.1:0-2892 GCA_036265575.1 Pyrinomonadaceae bacterium | reverse complement strand
CTGATCCGCCAGTGGCTTCGTCAGCTTGTAGATGCGTGGTTTGCCAGAGCTGTTGCCTGTTCCGGCGTTCGTAGCCTGAGCAACCTGATATGCACCGTCCATTATCGTCTCCGCCGAGCCTGATTCGTTTGAACAGATTCTCAGAAAATTTGATGACAACTTTTCGTTTAAGCTATTGTTAAGTAGACTGGGCGGTCAACAAAAGTATTTGGTTAATCAATGTTTTCCGTGCGGATGTGGTAAAGAAGGGACAGAATCAATTTGAATAAAATTCTTCATGTTTGCCGCGTTGAAGCTGATGGCAGTAACGGTCTGGGAATAGACATGTTTTCTCTGGCATCAGACGCCGTTTCGAAGACGGCAGCAGCACTAGCCGCTCTGGTTGTGGTAGGCTGGTCCACTGCGGCTTCCGCGCAGGGCCTGGTCCAGCCTCCCGCTAAGGTGGTAGAACGCACCTTCAAGGCGCTCCCCAACAAGGACACGCAAATCGGGGTTTACATTAATGTGCTGCCGGACTGCACGTCCGGTCCGCTCCCGACGATTCGCCTCGCCAGTCCGCCGGGCAACGGCACAGTGGTCGTTAAGAATGCCAAGGCGAAAGCGACCAATTACAAGGCTTGCCTCGCGCTGGAAGTGCCCGCCTATGTCGCATTTTACAAGTCGCCGCCCGACTTTTTTGGCCAGGACGTCCTGACCATTGAAGTCAAGTACGCCGGCGGTCGAACAGCACTCCAGAAAATTACCGTCGACGTGAACACCGCCGCTCCGCAGCAAAAAATCTAGGCGGGGGCCTCCTTGGAAGGGTTGGCTCCTCATCTCAAGGTTGAAGGGCCATCGAAAGCGATTCGCCACAACGTAAGATTGGGAGAAAGCTCCATGCTTCTGGTCTGCCGGAGCTGCGTTAACGCGTAGGATCAGTGGGATTCACGAGATCCACCGTCTCGCAAGTTTCGCAGCATCGTCCTGGCAGTCACCAACCCTCTGCGCGACCACCAGATCGGTCTCGGCATCTTTCCCACGGTAAGCTCATTGACTTCCGTGTAAGCCTCGTCGCTCTGAACTGTTATGACCGTGCTGAGAGCCCCCCACAAAATCGCATCGTTTCGAGAAAATGTAGCCTGAGCAGCAAGCTTGTCGTTCTTTGCGAAATAATCTGGATTGAGCGATCGGGCGTCCCGACCGCCGCCCGATCCCAGTTATTGCTCGATCGTGGTGGCAGGCGCTCGCGCGGAGATTTGCGCTTTGTCGTCCTGGCAGTCGCCAATCCGATGCGCGACCACCTGATCGGTCCTCGGATGCTCTCCAACGCTGATTTCGTTGACCTCGGTGTAGGACTCTGCGCTGTTCACCGTTATGACCGTGCTAACCGCGCCCATGTAATCGCACCTGTGCGCGAAGATGTATTTATTGCCGACCTTCTCGGGTTTGTCCGATACGCAGGTACCGATCGGAGCCTCGGCAAAGGTAGCCTTCATCGCCAAGGTGGGATCGACACAGCGCGTCATTTCCCGTTCCTGCAACCTGTATTTCAGGCTCTTGTTGCCATTTCTGACGACGTCCAGCGTCCGCACGAAATGCCAAAGGCCCTTACGGAAGCTCGGACCGCCAAAGCCGCCCTCCTCCGCTCGTGCCTGGGATAACAGCGAGGGCCCCGCAAGGATTGCTGCAACCAAAACGAGAGTGCAACAAAAGATGGAGTTCTGCCGAATAGTATAAGAATTCATAGATTAGTCTCCAGGCCCCTTCGCTCGGGAAAATCCCCAACCCGCCGAATGGAATCATACGTTAACTTTGACAAGGAAGCCTTAGCAACACGATTGAGAAGCATCTGGGGCAGATCCTCGATGAGTGAGGCTCGCGCGCAACACTGGCGTAATTTCACAAAGATCTACTGGTGGATGTGGGAAGATCTGTTTGACCGATGAGAGGATTCTTGATCTGGTCTAGCAAAGGCTGTTCAGCTTGGGGGCACCAATGCGCAATGCATTTTGCCGGTTTTTAACGGCAGCGATTTTCATTGGATTTGGCGTGAGTATCAGTGTGCGGCCGGCCGCTGCCGCGGACTTAGGCCTAGTGAGCTCCGGCCCGATCGGCAATTGTTCGGAAATCGTGTTTACGTGCGAAAACGGCCGGCAATATCCGCTCTGTCCGATCGCCGTATCGGTCTTCGGGGAAGTGGTGACGGCGTCGTTGTACACCGAGCCATACAGTCCGACTCATGTTCGGCTGATTCCCATGGGCGTCGGCTATCGCTATGCCGGCGCTGGCATTTGGCTGGACGGATATCGCGAGAACGCCCTGCTCAACTTCGGAAAGCACGGCCAAGTCGCCTGCACCATCCAGCATTACTGATCGCTGAATTGCTTTGCCCATCGCTACACGAAATCCGAGAAAGCTCGGATTTCGTTAGCGAGCCATATTCATCCCTTCGTTCTCAAAGCGGCGCGAGACGACCACGGATGCATGTAGGCCTTGGGAGCAACATAAACAGGGCAGCGATCATTCCATTGAGATTGCTGCCAATTCCATTGCCAGCAGCCGGATTGGATCTGGGGCCAGTTGTTCCAATAGGGAAAATAGCCAAAATCAAGGGTGTAGGGCTCATCGCCGAAGGGATAGCTGCTGCTGCCGCTATAGGCCCCACCAGACGACACAACCAGAGCCGAGAACGTCGCGGCCAGAATGGCAATCTTTTTCATAACGGAGTCCCCCAGCAGAAATCGCGTTATAGAGTGCCAAATGGTTTGGTTTTCAGCAACAGCTTTCCCGTCTCGACCTCCATCCTCGGCTGGTTGTGTGCCGAAATAATCACGGAGAGCGTCGCGCCGCGCTCCCTAATTGGGCGCTTAAGCGCGGAATCGACGAAACTGGGTTAAGCTGACGGGCGCTTAC
>DATAOU010000293.1:0-8099 GCA_036265575.1 Pyrinomonadaceae bacterium | reverse complement strand
CGATGAACTGCACCTTCGGATTGTTCTTGCCCAGCACCTTGGTGATGGCCGCCGTCAACGTTGTCTTGCCGTGATCCACGTGCCCAATCGTCCCGATGTTCACGTGCGGCTTACTGCGATCGAATTTTTCCTTTGACATCTATTTTCCTCATGTAGCACAGACCTTGGTCTGTGTCCCTTTGAGCTAACAACACCCGCACAGACTAAAGTCTGTGCTACTTAGTCGCTACGCCCTGCACCTTGGCGATCACTTCTTCAGCGACGCTCTTTGGCGCCTGGTCGTAGCGTTCGAAATGCATTGTCGAAGTCGCGCGACCCTGCGTTGCCGATCGCAGGTCAGTCGTATAACCAAACATTTCCGAAAGCGGAACAAAGGAGGTTATCACCTGCGCGCCACCCGGTCTGGGCTCGGTTTTCTCAATCTGTCCGCGCCGGCGCATCAAATCACCGTTGACCGCACCCATGTACTCGTCGGGCGTGACCACTTCGATCCGCATGATCGGCTCCAACAGCACCGGCTTGGCCTTGCGCACCGCGTCCTGAAATGCCAGCGAGCCGGCAATGTGGAACGAGCGCTCGTCGGAATCGACCTCGTGGTAATTACCGAACACCAGGCGCACTCGGATATCCACCAGCTCGTAACCAGCCAGAAAGCCGCGCTCCATAGCGTCCTTGATTCCCTGTTCGACAGGCTTAATGTATTCCCTGGGAATAGCGCCGCCGGTAATCTTGTTTTCGAAAACAAAACCTTCGCCGGGCGCTGGCTCGACCTCGATCTCAACGTGGCCAAACTGACCGCGACCACCGGTCTGTTTCTTATAAATCTCTTTGCCGGGCGCCGCCTGCGTAATCGTTTCGCGGTAAGCAACCTGCGGCTTGCCCACATTCGCCTCCACGCCAAACTCGCGCTTCATGCGATCGACGATAATTTCCAGATGCAGTTCGCCCATGCCTGCAATAATGGTCTGGCCGGTTTCCTGGTCGGTTGAAACATTGAACGAAGGATCTTCCTGAGCCAGACGGTTCAAAGCGACCCCAAGCTTGTCCTGATCCTGGCGTGTCTTTGGTTCGACAGCCACACGAATCACGGGCGCTGGAAATTCCATGCGCTCAAGAATGATCGGCTTGTTCTCATCGCAAACCGTGTCTCCCGTCGTTACCTGCTTCATGCCGCCGATAGCGATGATTTCGCCAGCGCTTGCATCCTCGATGTCTTCGCGCTTGTTGGCATGCATGCGCATCAGACGGCCAACGCGCTCTTTTGTTTCTTTGATCGGGTTGTAAGCGTAGGAACCTGCCTTGATCGTGCCGCTGTAAATGCGCACAAAAGACAACTGGCCGAGATGCTTGTCAGCCATGATCTTGAAAACCAGGCCGGCAAACGGTGCGTTGGCTTCAGGCGGTCGCGCTTCCGTTTCGCCTGTTTTCGGGTTAACACCTTCGACCGGCGGAATATCAAGCGGCGACGGCAGGTAGTCGACCACAGCATCAAGGAGTGTCTGCACGCCTTTGTTTTTGAACGCCGACCCAGTAACGACTGGAACGAGTTTCAATTGCAGCGTCCCCTGACGCAGTGCTTTACGAATTTCCGCTTCGCTGATTTGCTCGCCTTCGATGTACTTGTGCATCAAGCCGTCGTCCACCGTAGCCACGGCTTCGATTAAGCGTTCGCGAGCGGCTGCAGCTGCTTCTTTGAGATCGTCCGGAATCTCGGTCGTCTCGTATTCCGAGCCTTTGCTTTCGTCGTTCCAGACGAGCGCCTTCATGGAAATCAGATCGACGACGCCTTTTAGTTGGTCCTCAAGTCCAATCGGGATTTGAATGGCAACCGGGTTCGCGCCCAGGCGAGTAATGATGGATTCAAACGAACGGTCAAACGAGGCACCGGCGCGATCGAGCTTGTTAATGAAACAAATACGCGGCACGCCATACTTATCGGCCTGACGCCAGACAGTTTCAGACTGCGGCTCAACTCCAGCCACGCCATCAAACACAGCGACTGCGCCGTCTAGCACGCGCAGCGAACGCTCAACTTCCATTGTGAAATCTACGTGGCCGGGGGTATCGATGATGTTGATGCGATGATCGATGCCGTTCCGTTCCCAGAAACAGGTCGTCGCCGCGCTGGTAATTGTGATACCTCGCTCCTGCTCCTGCTCCATCCAGTCCATGGTCGCCGTACCCTCGTGCACCTCGCCAATTTTGTGCGTGATGCCCGTGTAATAAAGGATACGTTCCGTGGTGGTGGTCTTACCGGCATCGATGTGGGCCATGATGCCGATATTCCGAGTAAGATTTAAATCTAGTTTCGCCATAACATTCGCGTGAATCGTAAATCGTGAATCGTAAATAGGCTGTCTCTATTCACGATTGACGATTTACGATTTACGGCTTTTAGAACTTGTAATGTGCAAACGCCTTGTTCGCATCCGCCATGCGGTGCGTGTCTTCCTTCTTCTTAACTGAGTTGCCGCGATTGTTTGCCGCGTCCAGAATTTCGCCCGCTAATCTATCGATCATCGTCTTTTCACCACGCCCGCGCGCGTACGAGACAATCCAGCGAATCGCCAGTGCCCCGCGTCTTTCCTGGTGAACCTCGATCGGCACCTGGTAAGTCGAGCCACCTACGCGTCGAGACTTAACCTCGACGGTTGGCCGGACATTTTCGATGGCGCTCTTAAAAACCTTGAGCGGTTCCTGGCCTGTCTTCTCGCCAATCTGCTTCATGGCGCTATAGAAAATAATTTCGGCTGCCGATTTCTTGCCCTGCAACATGACGCCGTTAATAAACTTCGTCACCAACGGGCTGTTGTAAATCGGATCCGGAAGTACTTCTCGTCTTTCTGCGACTCTTCTTCTTGGCATCGTTTATGTCTCGGATTCCAGTGGCACAGACCGGGGTCTGTGGTTCCTGCCAGGCACGGACCGAAGTCCGTGCTACTTATTTTCCTGCAGCTTTCGGCCGCTTGGCCCCGTACTTGGAGCGACCCTGCTTGCGATCAGCTACGCCAACCGAATCGAGCGTTCCGCGAATCACGTGGTAACGGACTCCAGGTAAATCCTTAACTCGGCCGCCGCGAATCAAAACAATCGAGTGCTCCTGCAAGTTGTGTCCAACACCGGGAATGTAAGTCGTAACTTCAATTCCATTGGTTAAGCGGACGCGCGCCACCTTGCGCAGCGCCGAGTTCGGCTTCTTGGGAGTTTGCGTGTACACGCGCGTGCAGACTCCGCGCTTTTGCGGCGAACTTTGCAGCGCCGGACTGGCCGTCTTGTACTTGACTGCCTGGCGTCCCTTGCGAACAAGCTGATTTATCGTTGGCACTTTTATCTTCCTTCAACTTCACCCGCGCACTAACATTCGCGGTTGATTCGTTTTCGGCCCGCGCAAAGCGCAAAAGGGCGTTACCTGCCTCTTTCCGGAATCCCGACACGTCGGGATCCGGCAGTCAGCGCAGGCGAGCTGCCCTGAAAAAAATTGTGTTAGGGACGTTCTGAATTCGCGCTAGCGGGTGTGGATGTTGGCTCCCTTAAGCCGACTTTTCTGTGGCGTCGCATGGAGACGAGTCCCGACTAGTCGGGATCGACGCGTGCCGGCGCTGGAGCGAGCGGATAATCCGCCGCGACGCAGGCAACTTACGCCACAATAACTGTCAAAACCGGATGCCACAGGACAACCGGGGCAACGCCTCCACACCGACAGAACCAACCGAGCGTTGCATTGTTGACTTCAGACAGGTAGTCCGAAACCGCAAACTATAAGGAATAGGGCCGGGACTGTCAAGCGCGCCTCGGCGTCAGAACTCGCCTTTTAGAACATTGATTTCAGCAAATACCAGATACCAAAACCAATGCCCCCAAGCGCCAACAGAATTACGACCCCGAGCGCGATCATTACGAGCTTAAATTTCGTGTAACGATTCTTGTCAGGCGGCGCGAGCGAGCTTTGCGGGAAATATGGTGGCGGCGTGTATGTGGCCATAATGCTCCTTAAATATTATTGCTTGCAGGGGACAGTATCTCTTTCGACCCTATGTAAGATAAGGCACTCCTCACAGTTCGCCTATCGCTATGGTTTGCGATTGCGATTGGAGTTGGTTCGATTCGAGTTCGACGCGTTGCTCCTGTTTGCATTCGATTTGGAAGAAACTGATCGGGAATTGCCGGACGACGATCCTTCAGAACTGTTGCCGTTGCTATCCTGTTCTTCTTCCTTCTGTTGTTTCTTCAATAATTCTTCCTGGTGTTTCTTGCCCGCCTTGATTCGTTGCACTCCTTCGCGAGCTTCTTCCAGGGCATCCTGCGCGCGATAGTTTTCCGGGTCAATCTCAAGCGATTTGGAAAACGCTGCCGCTGCTTCGTCGTATTGGGCCAACCTTGTCAGCGCAGTTCCCAGGTCGTAATAAATATCAGCGTCGTCATCTTTTATATGAATAGCCTGGCGGTATTCCCGGACTGCCTCACTATACAGATGAAGTCCGGCATAAGTCTGGCCCAGGTTGTAATGGCCTTCAGCATCATCTTTGTTTTTCTCGAGATACTTCTTGTATTGCTCTATTGCCTTTTTATAAGTCTCTTCGGCCTCGTGCTGTTTTCCCAGAGCTTCGTACGCAAGCCCAAGACGGAACTGGGCCTCGGCCAAATTCGGATCGAGCTTAACGGCTTGCTCGAAAACCTCAGCGGCCTTCTCATCCTGATCGGTTCGATAAAACTCTTTGCCCTGTTCGACTAAAGCCCGCGCTTGCGTGCGATCGCCCTCGGCAGTACTGCTGACGGCAGTTAATCCATTCGCATTGTCGCCGCTAGTTTTACTTCTGCGACAACCAGCTTGACCAAAAAGCAACGAAAGTATGACGATTAGCAGCGCAAGCTTCATTTGGGATTTTGGGGTCGATGATTCTTAGGCGCTCCTTATCTACTGCGAAAGTGTCGATTGAGTCAAACCAGGCAACCCGCCGTACTGCCCTGAGTGCGTCCCAATGGACCATTGGCAACTCTGCAAACGGAGGCAGCCACGCGCATAAACTTATGGAAACCCAATGGTATTCCCTCTATTTTCCTATCAACTGCTACTTCTCAAGACAGCGTGTCGGCCTGCGGGTCGAACGGGCTGAATAAGAAAATGGCCGAAAAAGGAGTGGAAATGCTGAGACACGAGCGCCCCGTTATTCGAATTCTTTTACCAGCCTTGCTGCTGAGTATGCTTGCACTGACGTCAGTCGCCGTTGCGCAAAAGGTGCGACGAGAAACGATCGCCTACACGCCACCGAACCTCACGCTGGTTGCCGAGCCCGCAGTAGTTACGGTGTGCCCAACTGAAGGCGGCGCACCATCGGTCGTACATTTGAACGCTCGCGTCACTTCCGGTTCCGTTGTTCGCTATCATTGGACCACCAACGCCGGAAGAATTGATGGGGATGGCTCAGATGTTACCTGGGACGTTTCCAGTCTTCAGCCCGGCTCTTACAAAGCTTATCTCGACATAGATACCGGCAGTGGCGACGCCGCGTGCCAGGCTTTTACTTCAACCACGATCCTGGTTAACCGCTGTCCGCCGCCTCCTCCAACCTGTCCGAACGTAGGTATTGTCTGCCCGGATCGAATTGTAGTTGGCGAGCCACTAACATTCAGCTCTAACATTAGCGGCGGCTCAGGAAACGTTACGCCTATCTATAATTGGACGGTTTCGGCCGGCACCATTATTGAAGGTCAGGGCACCAACACCATTCGTGTTGATACGAATGGGCTCGCCGGCCAAACTCTCACGGCAACGCTAAGCATGGGCGGGTATACGCTCGATTGCTCAGCAACCTGCACGGTGAACTTCCCCGTTCCGGTCGAGTGCAAAAAGTTTGACGAGTTTCCAAACATTGCGCGCAATGACGAGAAGGCGCGTTTAGACAACTATGCAATTTCACTTCAGAACGATCCGACTGCTACGGCCTATGTAATTGTCTATCCTGGCCAGCGGGGACGACCGAATGAAGTTCAACTGCACACTAGCCGGATTGTCGATTACCTGGTGAACTCTCGAGGCATCAACGCCACGCGAGTCGTTACTCTGGTTGGACCACCGCGCGATGTCTTGTTGGTTGAACTGTGGCTTTGCCCCCAGGGCGCAAAACCTCCGACTCAATAACTAAACCTTAACCCCCGTACACCGGACCGGCGAGCATCGATTTCGACGCTCGCCGGTTCTTTGCTGTTATACTGCCCTCCCCTAACCAGGCCCCCTGCAAAACAAGCTGCCGTTTATTAAGGCAGCGTAATCCCGCAACGTTAACGCATTAAACGTGATGGATAATCCCTTGTTTGACGTGATCATTATTGGCGCCGGCCCCGCTGGTTTGAATGGCGCGTTGGTTCTGGGGCGTTGTCGCCGGCGAGTATTGGTGTGCGACGCGGGCCGCCCACGTAACGCGGCTTCGCACGGACTACACAATTACCTGACACGCGACAGCATCGATCCCGCAGAGTTCTTGCGCCTGGGCCGTCAGGAATTAAGCTCCTACAACACGGTGAAACTGCTGCAGTTAGAAGCCACGGATGCGCGACGTTTAGCCAAAGGTTTTGAAGTTACGCTTAGTAACGGTGAACATGCCGTAGCGCGGAAGCTGCTGATTGCAACCGGGGTAGTCGATGAGATTCCCCAGCTCGATGGGCTTAATTCGCTCTACGGCCGCAGTGTTTTTCATTGTCCTTATTGTGATGGTTGGGAAGTGCGCGATCAGCCGCTAGCTGTTTACGGAAAAGGCGAGAATGGATTAGGTCTTACCTTAGAACTCATTTTATGGAGTCCCGATTTAGTGTTGTGCACGGATGGACCATCGGGATTATCCGCTGAGGAGCTCGCGCGCCTCGCACAGCACCAAATCCCGGTGCGTGAAGAACGGATACTGCGGCTTGAGGGCAAAGACGGCGCACTCGATCAAATTGTCTTTGTTGATGGCAACGCGATTCATAGGCGGGCGATGTTTTTCAGCACCGGCCAACGTCAAGGGTCAGAACTGCCACGTAAGCTCGGCTGCGAAATTACCGAACAGGGTTGCGTAGCGACTGGCGAATACGAAGCCACGAATGTTCCTGGATTGTACGTCGCGGGCGACGCTTCACGCCTGGTCCAATTCGTTATCGTGGCTGCTTCGGAAGGCGCGCAGGCCGCTGTCGCCATAAATAAGGAGCTGATGAAGGAAGATTGGGTCTAGAGAATTGCCTACGTTCTCCTCCTTTGAGGTGTCGCCTATCGCTGGTAAAATTTCGAGTGAGGTGAAGCAATGAATCGACGAGTCCTTCTATATCCAGGCGAAGACGGCTACATCGTTGCCGAAGTTCCTAGTCTTCCGGGTTGTGTGAGTCAGGGTGCAACTCGGGACGAGGCTTTGGAAAACATCCGGCAAGCGATCGCTCTTCACGAGGAAGTTCTGCGGGAGCGGGGCGAAACGCCTCCGGAAGACCGTGTGGAACTGGTAGAGGTTGCTGCGTGAGTAGGTTACCGGTGATTTCCGGTGCTGAATGCATCAAGGCGCTCGCGAAGATCGGTTTTGTAGTTTACCGCCAGCGTGGCAGCCATATCACAGTCGTTCGATTGGAACCGCCAACCCAAACAACAATTCCTAATCACAAAGAACTTGACCGCGGAACTTTACGAGCAATCATTCGACAGACCGGTTTGACGATCGAAGAGTTTTTGGCGTTGCTGTAATCGTCGGTTCGACGCCGAGAGTCACTGCGGTTCTTCTCGCACCACGTCCTTCGCCTTCTTATCTTCACGCAAACCCTGAAACGATGGATGTCGAATCGAACCTTCTTCGGTCCATTCCGTGAATTCGACCTCGCCTACCAGCTGCGGCTTGGCCCAATGCGCATCTCGCAATCCCGGGTCCTTAGGTTTAGTAGCAAAGGGCATCGCCGGCTGCGCGATACGATCCAGTTTCTTTTGCAACTCCAAACGCTGCTTGATGCTAAAGCCCGTACCGACGCGTCCCGAATAGACAAGCTTCCCCTTGTCGTAAACACCAAGTATTAACGAGCCGAAACCAGGAAAATCCTTTTTCGAAGGGGTGTAACCGGCAATAACAAATTCCTGGCGTTTGGTGCAC
>DATAOU010000292.1:0-3072 GCA_036265575.1 Pyrinomonadaceae bacterium | reverse complement strand
GCCCCGCCTGCGGATCAAACATCATGTCCTTCAATAGACCCTTGGCGTCATAGGCCATCGGTTGCTCATCCGCATTAATAACGCCATGTGTCTTAGCGTCGCGAAATTCAATCAGCAGCGGCGAACGATGAACCACAACTTCGAGCGCCTCGGTGGTAATCAGAACCGAGTCTGTGTTTTCGGACACACTCCAGCGCGGCGTCGACCATTCGGTTTTTGCGATTGCCCAGGAATGATCTGTGGCAGGAAGCGGTTTAGCAAAAGATGCGCGAACGCGAACAAGGTCAGCTGCGAGCAGTGTGAGTTGAACCTGGGAATTGTCCTGACAGTTAAGAACGACCGACTTTTCTGATTTCGTGAAATTGACGACCGGACCAATCCTTTCCAGCTTGGTGATGTCTTGCGCGGCTGCGAGGGTAAGGAGACCGAAAGTGCAGCAAAGGAGTGCGACGCATCTTTTCATAAACGGTTCAATTGGCTGGGTAAAAGCTCTTCAGAAACCTCTCAAACGGATCTCTTTTTGGGATCAACGGCTTTCAATTTGGACCGCCGGCACTGCTCTCTACCACTCACCATTGTTCCTCTGCCAATACTACCCGGTCGCTTCCCCGATGCGTCGGGGTTCTGTGTTCGCGGATCCACAATGCATTTAGTTAAGTCTCATGAAGGGAGGTGTTCCCCCTGTTGATCGAATGCCAGCCGTGCGGCGCCCAACAATCCAGCGTTGTCTCCACATTGAGCTTGTAGAATTTTTACTGACTTCGCCGGTATCGGAAACGCTCGTTCAACAACCTGCTGGTGCATGGGTTTCTCAAAGAGTTCCCAACCGTTTGCTAAACCACCACCGATAATAATGACTTGCGGGTTAAGCAGATTAATTAGAGTGGCGAGACCGATTCCTAAATACATTCCCATGCGGTGAAACACTTCCAGCGCAAGTTCATCGCCTTCTTTCCCGGCTGCGAAAACTTCTGCCGAAGTGAAATCCTCAGCCTCGCGCAACACTGACTGTGGATAGCGCGGTTTGGCCTCGCGCGTCATCCGCACAATAGCCGTCGCTGAGGCATAAACTTCCAAGCAACCCTGGCTGCCGCAAGTGCAAGGCACGCCGGCAAACGGATCAATAGCGATGTGCCCAATCTCGCCGGCCGAGCCATCGGCGCCGCGCCAAAGTTTTCCCTCGAGAATGATTCCACCACCAACGCCGGTGCCCAGGGTCACGCAGATGATCGTGTTGTAACCTTGCCCCGCACCGCGCCACATCTCACCGATAGCGGCCGCGTTCGCGTCATTCTCCAAACGCACGGGCCACCCGAGTTCACTTTCCAATGCCGCCGCCAGTCGAAACCTATCCAAGGCTGGTACGTTCGGAACTTTAACCACGAGGCCCTGAGCGACATTCACTGTTCCCGGAACTGCAACCGAGACAGCTGAGATTGTCCCTTTCAATTCAACCAGCTGCCCTTCACATTCACGCGCGGCAGCGATAAGGGCGTGCACAATTTCATCAGGCTTCTCAGCTTGGGGTGTTGGTTGGATTTGCCGAAAGTAGATGCGGCCTTCATCGTCGACGATAGCGAAACGGAGATGCGTACCACCAAGATCAGCCGCTAATACAAACTCTGGGTTGCTGGTTTTTGAATGATCCGTCAATTGTGTGTTGGAAGGTCCGTCTTGAGTGGCATGGACATTAACCAGGCACCCACAGACTAAAGTCTATGCTACTTTTAACCGCGCTTGCGTCCCGCCATATCAAGTCCGACAGCTGCAACCAAAATCGCGCCCTTGATTATGTTCTGCATATACGGTTCTACGTTTTTCAAAGACATGCCGTTGTCAAGACTCGCCATGATTAGCGCGCCGAGAATTGCGCCGAAGACAGTTCCCCTTCCACCCATGAGGCTGGTGCCGCCAATTACGCAGGCTGCGATCGCGTCGAGCTCTAGTAGCTGTCCCGCGTCAGGCGACGCACTGCCGACTCGCGCGGTGTAAATTATCGATGCCACTCCGGCCAGCGCACCCATGATGCAAAAAACAGCCAGGATATGTTTCCGTATGCTTATGCCGGAAAGACGCGCAGCGTCCGGATTGCCGCCGATAGCATAAAGGTACCGACCGAACGTGGTGTTCTGGGTCAGAAATGCTCCAGCCAGGGCAATAGCTAAAAAGATGATCACCGGATTAGGGATTCCGGCTTTAACGCCCGGTGCCAGCTCGTAGGAGTTCATCATGTAAATGAAGCCCACGACAAATAACGACGGCGCAAGGGCACGGCCCACTGTTGTCCAAACACTGGGAACACCTAAACGGTGACGTCGTCGCGCACGGTTCCGCGCGATTGTCATCCAAACGATCGCCGCGACCGCGATGGCTGCAATCACCCAACCAACTAGCGGCCCAACATAATCCTGACCAATCGATTTGAATGCCTGCAATCGTATGGGAATTGTTTCCCCACGACTGAGCCCCAACACCACGCCGCGCCACGCCAGCAAACCACCCAGGGTCACGATGAACGCGGGAATATTCAAGTAAGCAGTCAAGCCACCTTGTATGGCGCCGATTGCCAACCCCACACCAATGCCGGCCGCGATTGATGGGACCAGCCCCCAACCAAGCCACCCTTGCGCGATTGCCGCGATACCGCCCGCCAGCCCTACCACGGAACCAACCGAAAGATCGATTTGGCCAGTGACGATGACCATCAACATTCCCACAGCAAGTACGCCTGTGACTGCCGTTTGCCGCATGAGATTTGAGAAGTTGCGCGGCTCGAGGAAGATATGGTTGGTTGAAAAATGAAAGTAGATCCAGATCGCGATTAATGCAAACACCATCGTGTAAGCACGCAGCAAGTCGGTCGGAATCTTAAATTTTCCAATTGTGGTCACCGACGTAATGACGCCGGCGTCAGGCAACGGCGCCAAATCGGAGGTCGCCAGGGGGCGTTCGATAACAGGTTCGTTTGGGTTATTCATAAGAAAACCAAGCGCCTCTAGAACATGTTAGTTTTGCGAATTAACTGACTGAACGAGTTGTTCCTCCAGACAGCTTAAGCGGCGCGTTGCACTT
>DATAOU010000291.1:0-12647 GCA_036265575.1 Pyrinomonadaceae bacterium | reverse complement strand
TCGCTTGCGTGACGAATCCGATGCTAACAAGCGAGTCACCCGCTGGCAGCGAATAGCGATGGAGGCGGCGAAACAATCGGGACGCGCGGTGGTTCCAACCGTAGCAAGCGTGATCTCTTTTACCTCGCTGATTGAGACCCTCACCAACAACAGGCTGATGTTTTCCGAAAGAGACGGTCAGTCCCTGATGCAGGCTAAACAAGACCTCGCGATTGATGCGAATCAGATCACTGCCCTGGTTGGCTCGGAAGGCGGGTGGAGCGATGAAGAAATTGCGGCTGCTCGCGCGGCGGGCTGGAAAATCGTCACGCTGGGGGGCCGAACCCTCCGCGCCGAGACTGCGGCCATCGCGCTCACGGCCCTGATGCAACACCTTTTTGGCGATCTTCTTTAGTAGCATAGACTTCAGTCTGTGGCTGCGGGCACACACAAACTGAAGTCTATGCTACTTTTTCCTGCGGACTTGCACACTGCCCGCCAATGCCCGATAATCCGCTTGATGATCGTGTTGATTCATACAAAGATTGGCCCCGTTCTTTTAAGGAGAGCATAAAGAGTGAAAGCGGAATTGCAGCAATTAGTCGCTCTACAAAAACTGGATACAAGCATAAGAAGACTACAAGAAGAACTGGAAGCGATACCTAAAAGGCGCGCTGAGATCGAAGCAGAATTCGATCAGCGCGCCTTTGAAATTCGAGCGCTCGAAACCAGCCGGGACGAAGCCCGGCATTCACGCTCGCACCTGGAAACCGAGATTGCGGAACAACGCGCGCGCGTCGAACGCGCCGAACGCAATTTGATGTCTTCAAAAAAACAGGACGAATACACCGCCGCCATTCGCGAAGCCGATGCCGCGCGCAAGCAGATCGCTGCGCTTGAGACTCAGGTACTTGAGCAGATGGAAGCGTCTGAAAAAGCGGAAGGCTCGCTTACCGAACGCGCTGACGAGATTGCTTCACTGAACTCTGATCGCGAGGCGCGCATGAATGCGTTCGACGAGGAGACACGTCTCCAGGCTGAGAAAGTTGCAACCAGCCGCAGCGAACGCGAACGCCTGCTAAACGAACTGCCTAAACACATGGCCTCGCTTTACGCTCGCATCAGCGCGCGCATTCGCGACGGTGTTGCGGTGGCCGAAGCCCGCAACGGCGCGTGCATGGCTTGTTTCATGGCGCTAAGACCACAAGCGATGGCCCAGGTGCGGCGCGGTGACGAAGTTGTTACTTGCGACAATTGCAACCGCATCCTTTATTACGCGCCCTCCGACTCAGCCCCCACCAACTCGGCCGCAGTTCAACCAAAAGTCGCGCATACCTAAGGGAATCTCCGACAAATATGCGAGTGATGGTGACAGGCGGCGCTGGATATATTGGCAGCGTCGTTACTCAAGAACTGCTGCGAGATGGGCACGAGGTAGTTGTTTACGACAACCTGCAAAAAGGCCATCGCCAAGCAGTAGTTATGCCTGCTGTGTTTGTTCACGCGGACCTGGCAGACAAAGCAACGCTGGCCCAGACGTTATCAAACCACCACATCGAGGCCGTGATTCACATGGCTGCCGACTCGCTCGTTGGCGAGTCCTGCGAGAACCCGGCGAAGTACTACCAAAACAACGTAGTCGCCGGTTTGAACCTGCTCGCAGCCATGCGTGAAACCGATGTTCGCCGCATAGTCTTTTCTTCAACCGCAGCGACTTACGGCGAACCCGAAAAGCAGCCTATCGGAGAAACCGCTCCCAATCGGCCAACAAATCCCTATGGAGAATCAAAACTCGCTTTTGAGCGCGCGTTGCGCTGGTATGACGAAGCGTACGGCCTGCGTTACGCATCGCTGCGCTATTTCAATGCCGCCGGCGCCAGCGAAGAGTGCGGTGAGGATCACGATCCGGAGAGCCACATAATTCCGCTTGCGTTGCAGGTCGCAGCGGGAAAGCTGGACGCCATCAAGATTTATGGTGATGACTACCCGACGCCGGATGGCACCTGTGTGCGCGACTACATTCATGTGATTGATTTGGCCCGTGCCCATATCCTGGCGCTGAGTGCCTTGGACCAGAGCAGCCGCATCTACAATCTCGGCTGCGGCGGCGCCGGCTACAGTGTCAACGAAGTAATAGAAACAGCACGTCAAGTCACGGGTAAAGAAATTCGCGCTACTGTCGCGCCCCGGCGCGCAGGCGATCCATCGGTCCTGATCGCCGCCTCGGAAAAAATCAAACGTGAACTTGGTTGGCAGCCACAGTTTCAGGATTTACGTGTCATTATCGACTCAGCCTGGAAATGGCTGCAGGCCCATCCTAACGGCTACGACGACTGAGGATCTTGCGAGGAGTAACAAGGTGGTAGCTCACAAAAAAACCGCCGCCAAGACGGGCGCAGTGAAACGTTCTCGGCAAACAAACTCACCCGGTATTTCGGCCGAGGAATTTCTTGCGCTTAAAAATCCTAAAGGCGATCTAACTCTATCCCTTGAGGGCGAACGAGTTTCGGTAACCAGTCTCGATCGCGTCTATTGGCCCGACGAGAAAATCACCAAGTTTGAACTGCTCAGTTACTACCTGCAGGTCAGCTCCCACATCATGCCTTTTCTGAAAAACCGGCCGGCGATTCTGCAGCGTTGGCCGCGCGGCATTAAGGCGCCCATGTTTTTTCAGCAGGACCTGGAAAGCGCGCCAGCCTTTATCAAGACGGTTCGACTGGTAAATCAACAAGGTCGTGAACTGGACTACGCTGTTTACACCACGACGGCGTCGCTGCTGCACTTTGTGAACCTGGGAAGTATTGAACAGCACCCCTGGCATTCGACTACTGCCAAATTAGACAAGCCTGACTGGCTGGCCATTGATCTTGATCCAAAAAAAGCGCCATGGGCCAATGTCCTGCAAGTGGCGCAGGTCTGTAAGCAGGTTTGCGATGAGATTGGCCTAAACGCTTTTCCCAAGACTTCCGGCTCGTCAGGCATTCACATCTACCTGCCATTGAACCCGACAAACGAATATGGAAAGGTAGCGGACTTCTCGCGTTTGCTCGCGACCGAGATTGCCAGTCGGGTCCCGAAGATCGCCACCGTTGAGCGAAGTATCGACAAGCGTAAGCGCGAGCAGGTTTATGTTGACTGGATGCAGAACGCGCGCGGCAAGAGTTTGGCGTCAGTGCTTACAGCCCGTGCCAAACCCGGCGCAACTGTTTCGATGCCGCTGACCTGGAAACAAATTGAGCAGGGCGTGAAGATTTCTGACTTCACAGTCAAAAATGTTCCTGCCCTGCTCAAGAAGAATGGGGACGCCTGGTCCAACTTCTTCGGCCAGCGCCAAAAGTTAAAACTGAAGTAAGCGCTACTTAATCTTCACGCCGGTCGAGAATCGCAGACCGTCTTCACGGTGACCATTTCGAAACACCGGCAAGTAGTCAACCTGGATCGCGCGAATATCGACATGCTTCGTTGCCTGAATGTCGAGACCGCCACCAAACGCCATTGCAAACGCAGTATCGCTGGTATCCGGGCAAGTGAAATCGTTATTGCGGAACTTTGCCTGGTAACGATTTATGCCGAACAGCGCGTGCGCAAACGGAATCAAGCGCGAAGAGTTGCGCCAGTTGAAACGTGGTCCAAACAGCAACGTGTAGCGCGACAGCCGGGCATCAAACTGGCGGCCAGTTAGCGCGTCCACGAAAGTCGTGCTCGCAAAAGTCGCTGAGAAGTTTGTTACCAATCCGATATTACGATGCACGTTGGCAACCACTTCTGCGGTCACGCCGTTATAGGGGATGCGCTTGTTTATAAAATCCGCGCGTTGTGTGCTGCCGTTCGGGTTAATGATGCGCCCGCGCGCATCGAGCCGGTCGGCTCCGTTGCTGGCCCGCTCGTGAGCATAACCAACAAAGAATTCCCAATCTGAATAACCGCTCTGGGCAAAGCCAGCCGGGGCACAGATGAGGATGATCGCGAAAAGCAGAAATAGCTTACGCATGGGCGGTAGTCCTCCTTGACAATTTCCCATCAACACGTTGTGGTGATAAGAAAAATAGGAACCCGCACGTGTTTCCAATTTTTCCTGTTGATTACCCGTTTAATTTGAAAGGGGCAATCTTTTAACATGCATTCATCGCGACAAGCAAGCGGTAAAGTTAGTGGAATCATGAGGCGTCTTTTCCTGGCTGGAGCAGTGGTCGCGCTAGCTTATTTTCAGGGGTTGGCCCAGCAACCCGCAGCCAGCAGATCGAGGGTAATAAGCAAGCCGCCGGCCGTTAAAACAGGGATCAACACTGCCGCGGGCTCAGACGTTGACAAGTTACTTGCTTCGGGCCAGGACGCGAGCCAGGCAGGCCGCTTTGACGAAGCCATCGCCGCGTTTAATCGTGTGATAGCTCTTGCTGCCAATAAGCCCGAGACCGCCGCGGTTGCTAACTATCTGATCGGGAACGCGCAGATGGCGCAAAGGAAGTTTGGAAACGCGCAGCTCGCTTACGAGCGCGCCACTACACTCAATCCAAGCTACGCTGAAGCCTGGAACGGTTTGGGCGAAGCGCTAGGTGAGTTGAAACAGTTTCCGCGAGCGATCGAAGCTTTCAATAAAGCTGTGGGACTGGACTCGACTTTACTGAAAGCGAAGTACAACCAGGCGATCACCTACGATCGCATGAAGAACTTTCGCTATTCGGAATTTGTGTTTCGTAATTTGATTAAGAATAACCCCAATTACGCGCTCGCCTATGACGGCCTGGCGGTAACACTTTCAAAAGGTGGGCGACCCAAAGAAGCAATTCCACTTCACGAAAAAGCGATTGCACTGGCGCCGCAGGAACCTTCTTTTTATTTCAACTACGCAATTAGCAACCTCATGCTTGGCAACACTGCCAAGGCGCTGGAGCAACAGGAAAAACTCAAGACCATCGATCCTGTCATCGCTGATCGACTCGCCAGCATGATCATCAAACACCAGATGTAAGTGGGATCAGTGCTGCCCTTCTTTTTGTCGCGCTCGGTCGCAAAGATCCTTGGCGGCCTCGCTCCAGTTGGGAAACTCAAAAGCAAAGCCTGATTGCAGCAAACGCGTCGGAACGACTCTTCTGCTTTTCAGTATCAGCTCGGTTTCGCTGCGCAGCGCGAAGGCTCCTAATTCCAGCATCCACCGGCTTGCGGGAAGGCCGAAAGGAGCGCCCCATGCTTTGCGCAACAAGCGCATGAATTCGGCGTTGGGTAAGGGATTGGGAGCGGCAAGATTCACCGCACCGGACAATTCATCGTTTTCAATTAACCAAAATACGCTGCGAACGAGATCCACCTCGTGAAGCCACGACACATACTGCCGGCCATCACCCGATTGTCCGCCAAGTCCAAAGCGCACCAGTCTCAAGAGAGTATCAAACGGGCCACCTCGATCAGGGCTCATTACAATCGCTGTACGCATTAACACTTTCCGCGTCTGCGGCGTGGTTGATTCATTTGCGGTTCGCTCCCACGCTTTCACGACATCGATGCTAAAGCGCCAGGTGTCAGGTGCGCCTGGCTCATCGCCACCAATGATGCCGGTCGCTTCATCATTTACTGCATCGTAACGGTGAGCATAAAGTGTAGCGGTGCTCGCTTGTAACCATACGCGTGGGGGCTTAGATGCTTTTGCTATAGCTTCGCCGACGGCGTTGGTCGATCTCACTCGCGAATCCATGATGACTTTGCGATTTTCTGGCGTGTAGCGACAGTTGACGCTTTGCCCCGCTAAATTGATCAATACATCTGCCCCGTCCACCTCACTCGCCCAGCCGTTAGTTCGCTCACCGTCCCACAAAACGATTCGCCAGGGATTATTCGCCGGCCTTCGACTCAGAACCACGACCTCATCACCACGGGTATGAAACGCACGCGCGAGAATTGTTCCGACATGACCCGAGCCGCCAGGAATCAAGACCTTCATACCTTTGATTTCTTTCGCAAAAGGAATTAGCGACGCGCAGGTGTTTCCTTTAAGTCGGTCGCCGCAGCATTGTTCTCCAACATAAGACCAATCCGGCAATGAACATTAACGCTCCGAGAATAGCAGGCGCGAGGTGGAAAAGATTGGTGTAACCAACGATTGGATGAATTCCAATCGCAGCTGCGAACCCGACAAGTCCGGCAAGACAGAGAACTTGCCAAAGGCTTCGCGATGGCGCGCCACACCAAACGCAGAAAAATACCGTGATGCCGGCGGTGCAGATCGCACCTCCAAACCCAGCGCGATCATGTGCAATTAATGGAATTAACCGCGGACTGATGTTCTGTAGATCGTTCCGGCCAAGTTCCATGAACGAGAGATCCTGGGGTACGAAAACTCGTGTCATGCCAAAGAGCATCACCGTCATTCCGCCGGCAATCATTCCCAGGGCCGTGGCCAAAAGCAGCGCGCGACCGACTCCGAAGGCAGAGTCCCAACGTTGATTAGTTCCCGGTCGCAAAAGCGAATTGATTCCGCGTGGCTTTTCCAGAATTGAACGTGACTTGATCAGGCCCACCACCACAAAAACCAGCAGCAGCAAACTCCCTAATCCATGCCAGGTGTCCAGATAACCGTAACCCAGATAAGAAAGAAAACTTCCAAAGCCGAAAATGCCGCTGAGAATGAAGAGCCACCAAGCCCACGCTTTGTGTTGACGCAGGGGAAACTCGGCCAGCCACGTGTAAAGCGCGCCGATGGAAATTAAGGCTCCGCCGAACGCAACTCGGTCGTGAAACATGAAATAGACCACGCGGCATTGTTGAATACCGCAAAGTTGTTCAGCGGTTATGCCTAGAAATTGAACGTCATGCGGAAGGAACTGCCTGCTAGCAGATAAAAATAATGCAAAGCAGCCACAAAGAATAAGACTAACGCCGGTGAAGGTGAGCAGAGGCCGTCCATCCCCGATCAGCGCTTGAAACAGCCCTCGGTTATCGTAATTTTCTTGGGACAAATTGTCTTGGAGAACTGCCGAATGATCCTTAGAGCGCCGCCCGTCTTCATTAGGTGCCGGGCCTAACTGTGGTGACGGATTCCTGCGAGTCTTCGGACTGCCTTGTCTGTGCTTCAGTCGCCGGAAACCGGAGCCGCACGCGAAGAAGCGACCGAAGATTGCAAGTGATGTAACTCGCTGGCGTCGATCAGGTTGAGCCCCTTCTCGCGCACGTTGGTGAAGCCAGGAAGAATTTCACCTTCGAACGGTTTCATGCCCGCGGGGTTGCGCGAGTGGCCGGTGAAGTCGAGATAGAGATGTTTGCGCAACAGGCGTTCGGGTGCGCCCGCAAAACGCGCCAACGGATACTTGATGACATTGCCAAACAAACGCTTGCCGAGCTTCTGATAATAAATCGGAGCCCCGAGCGTAAACTTCGCATTCAGCCTCTTTTTATCGCCCTTCCAGAACTCCACGTTGTACTTCCAGCAGGTGAAGAAAAATTCCCACTGCAACTCGGTCATCTCGATCATCTTGGCGCTGGCCTTCTTTTGCATGCGCGTGTCTTCGAGCGGCACGAAGAAAGTCGGAACAAAAGTCCCTTTCGCATGGCGCAGGTCGTAAAGCAGGTCGAGTGACTCTTTAACGTCCGCATCCGTTTCGCCGGGTAGCCCGATGATGAAAGTGCAGAAGGGGAACCAGTTGTGCCGGTTCAGAATCTCCATTCCTTTTAAGACCACATCGCGCCATTGATGCCCTTTATAGGGATACGCTTTGCCCTTCATATAGGTATTGAAAAGCCGGGCGCTGCCTGTTTCCAGGCCGATGATTGGGTCCGCCGCACGCTGGTCCGGATGTGTCGAATCCCGGTGCTGCACGTGCGAATAAGGAACAACATACGGTGTCAGACGCTCGATGATGCTCGGGTCTTTGACCACCGGCGCCATCGTGATGTGTGATGTTTGAATCGTCTCGACCCCGGGAACGCTGATTATGCTTTGAAATAGTTTCTCCAACGCGGGCACGTTTGTTTCAAAGTTTGGCAACTGCTCGTAGAGGAACATGTCCTCCGAAGCGATCATAATCTCGGTAGCGCCTTCGCGCGCGTTCACTTGTGCGCTCTCGACAATGTGCTCGAGCGGAAACGAGCGACCAACTTTTGTTGCCGGCCCACAAAATTGGCAGCCGCGTCCGCAGCCGCGCGTGATCTCAACAACACCGAAAGTCGAGCGATGTCGCACAACCGGAATTTCTTCGACCGTCGCCTGCATCTCTTTCGGCACTTTAATAATTCTTGGCAACGAGGGGTCGCCGGCCATGATGCGTTTGAAGAGTTGGCTGAAGGCGCGTTCGATCTCGCCATCGATCAGGTAGTCAATGTTGAATTCATCCAGCCGGTTGGCTTTTTCCAACTGCCACGCGCCTGGTCCACCAACGACAATTTTCGGCCGGTACTTTTTGATAACCGGGTGCGTAACAATGCGAATGAACTCATGCGCGTTAAGGGGCATCAGGTTTTCGCCAAAGATCTTGGCGTAAACATCAGTTGCGTACGAGATGCCGAGCGGATTGTGCGCATGAATGGCAAGCACCTTAGTCTCTGGTCCGACAAACTGTTCCAGGTGATCGATGTAACAAGTGACGACGTCTTCCTCTGCGTACTCGCGCAACAGCAAAGTCTCAACCATGCGTAAGCCATTGGGCACATACTTTGCCCGGCCGTCTGGCCATGACTCGTTCTCAAACGAAACTTTGTTAAAGATGCGGTTGCTGAATTTGTACGGCACCGTCGCGGACATCATCTGTTGCCAGATGCTGTGGTGCCATTCGCTCGCCTCGGTGGATGAAGCCGTTAAAACAATTAGAGGTGAAGCCACGGGGGAAGTCTCCTCCCAAGTTATAATTTAGTTACGTAAACCCGCCCTGGCTCGATAGTTGAGGTCGCGTCTGGAAACTCTGAGAACGAAAAGTGGTCGGATTCTAGCATCGCCATTTTGAACTTGCCAGCGATTTAACAACCGGAATGACCCAATGAGCTACCTCCAAGCCGATCCGACCTACTCTCGGCCTGTTACCAAGGCAGCAGGCTAATTGACCAAAAAGGCTTTTAGTTCAGAGTAGTGCCGTAATCGCGCTAGCGCATTCCTCCGGGCTCAGGCCTTCTGCGACGGCTAAACGCAGTTCCGCGAGCTCGTAAACCGGCTGACGGGCTACGTACAAGTTGGCCGCCACCTCACGCGAAGGAGCGAGGGGACGGCCATTATCGCCAATCGGAATTCTCTGCCAGCACAGTTCAAAAGGTGCGTCGAGCCAAACTACGCGCGCCTTCTGTTCGTTCAAGAGCCGGCGATTCTCTTCTCTAGCCCAAGTGCCGCCGCCGAGCGCCATAACAACATCGCCGCTGGCCGCCAACACCTCGGCGAGTGTTTCAGTTTCAAGCTGACGAAAACGATCCTCACCATCGGCACGGATCAGCTGGCTAATCGATCTTTTCTTTCGCGCGACAATTAACTCGTCGAGATCTACAAACTTGCAACCTAGTCGTTTGGCGAGCGCTCGTCCAACGGTGGTCTTACCCGCTGCCATGAAACCGGTAATCGCGATCAGCTGCTTGTTCATTCTTAAACGCGGCAAACGGTGGTCTAGTTATCGTACTTCAAAGTTTGGTTGCGCTCGGACTAAGAACCTGTAGCTGGTGGGTCAGCTTGATGTCGATCAGCTTTTGCTTGTCGTAACTGCGACAAACTAAATTTATCGAACATATACAGCAAACTATAATTTGCGCTACGACGCGTTAATCAGCGATTCGAGCACTGCAAAGAAATTTGGGAACGAAACAGCAACGCACTCGCTGCCGGAAATTTCTGATTCGCCATCAGCCAGTAACGCCGCCACCGCAAATGCCATCACAATCCGATGATCGCCAAACGATTCCAGCTTTGCTCCCCGCAAACGTGCTGCGCCGACAATGCGCAAGCCGTCATCAAACTCTTCAACCGCTGCACCCATCGCCTTGAGATTTTTTGCGACCGCGGCGAGGCGATCGGTTTCTTTGAAGCGCAACTCACGAGCATCACGAATGATCAACCCCGTGGGAAGCTGACTGCCAACCACTGCCAACAGGGGCAGCTCATCAATCATCGCGGCGCTTAGTTGACCGCTTATTGTGAGCGTTAGTTCTTTCTCTGTCTCTTCTCGCAACTTACTGCCACGCACGCGAATGTTACCGACCGGTTCGTTCGATTCATCTCTCTTGGTTCCAATATCGATCTCGGCGCCCAACGCCCGCAAGGTATCGAGAAACTGTGTGCGCGTCGGGTTCAAGCCTATCCCTTCGATTTGAATTTCAGACTCCTTCAACAATGCGCCGGCGGCGATAAAAAAAGCCGCAGCAGAAAAATCTCCCGGCACTGTAACGTCCCTCGCCACCAGACTGGCTGGGCCATTTACCGCACAAGTTCTGGCGTCCGCTTTGTCGTTGTTACGATTAATCTCTAGCGACGCCCCGAACCATTGCAACATGCGTTCGGTATGGTCCCTCGTCAGGCCATTACGCTCAACGATTTCAGTGCGGCCGTCGGCCTGCAATCCGGCGAGCAGTACGCAGGTCTTCACCTGGGCACTCTGAACCGGCAGTTCATAACTAATCGGTTTGAGCGGCCTGCTGCCGGTAATCTGCAGGGGCGGATGACCTTCAAGCGAATCAATCGACGCGCCCATTCTTTCAAGCGGCTCGATGATTCGCCTCATGGGACGTTGGTTCAGCGAATCGTCGCCGGTAAGCACGGCGGAAAAATTCTGGGAGGCGAGGATTCCGGCGAGCAGGCGCATTGTCGTGCCGCTGTTGCCGCAATTGAGCGGGCCCGCCGGCTGACGCAGTGGCCGCATGCCTGTGCCTTCGACCTTTACTCCATTTCCCTGCGACTCGAGGGAAACTCCAAGTGCCGCTAAACATGACAACGTCGCCGCACAATCCTGGCTGGAAGAAAAGTTTGAGATGTATGAGTTGCCGTTCGCGAGGGCCGCAATCAGCGCAGCGCGATGCGAAATCGATTTATCTCCGGGGACGTGACAGCGACCAACGAGGCGTCGCGCCGGCTTAATTCTCATAGTCAATCTTACCTTGTCGGGTCGTGCGTCATGAAGCTCTAAAGAATAGTTACGAAAACATTTAAGCGAACAACGCGCAGGCGAAACGCTGTTTTGCATCTTCTTGACAGGCGATAGCTGAGCGTGTTAAACCCTCGGTCTTCCGGGTAGCTTTTGGAGTTCACTTTTCAGCCTAGATCCGCACACGATGGCTCTGGGAGCGGCCATGTCTTTTAATTGTGACTCTGGAGACAACTGAACTCAGATTTCCCAGCCGCATCGAGGCGGTTTCGGAAGCTGCCGCGGCAGTTTCTGAATTCCTGAGTCGCATCGGTATCGACGAAGGAATAGCCTTCGGCGTGGATATGGCAGTGCGTGAAGCAGTGACGAACGCAGTACTGCATGGGAATAAACTCGATGAAGCGAAAGTTGTTGATCTAAAGCTGAGCAACTCGCCGGAAGCTTTCGAGATCATCGTTCACGACCAGGGGCGGGGGTTCAATCCAAGCGACATCCCAGATCCGACCAAAGAAGAGAACCTGCTGAAGACCTCAGGGCGTGGTATTTTTTTCATGCGAAACTTTATGGACACGGTTGATTGGTCGGCTGACCCCCGCGGCGGAACTACCGTGCGCATGCTAAAGAAACTTTAGAAGATTTTTTTGGGTCTGCTTTGGCAAACTGAGTGCTATCGGCTTGGATTGCCGGCAGCCCTAACAAATCGCAAATCCGTTTAAGGAGATCGCAGCAATGGCAGAGCTAAACATTTCGGAACGCCAGGCCGGAGACGTAACAGTTTTGGACATGGGCGGTAAGATCACGATTGGTGAAGGTAGCGTGGCGCTGCGTTCCGCTATTCGCCGCTTGCTTGAAGAAGGCAAGAAAAAGATTCTGCTGAATCTGGCGGAAGTCGGTTACATCGATTCCAGCGGCATTGGTGAATTGGTCTCGAGCTACACTGCCATTAACAAGGATGGCGGCCAATTAAAACTGCTTAACCTGACGCAAAAATTGCGTGACTTGTTGACCATTACCAAGTTGTTGACTGTCTTTGATGTTTACGAAACAGAACCTGAGGCCTTAAATAGTTTCAAGTAGGCGAGACATACTTCGCCGCGAACTGCAAAGGGAGAATTAGACATGGCAGAACTCGAAGTCACGGAAAGACAGGCTGGTGACGTCACTATACTCGACATGAACGGAGCAGTGCGCATGGGCGAAGGCAGCATCGAATTGCGCAACGCCATACGCGGCCTGGTTGACGGCGGCAAAAAGAAGATTCTGCTGAATCTGCGGAACGTCAAAAACATCGACTCGAGCGGCATCGGCGAGTTGATCGCCAACTACACAACTGTTAGCCGCGATGGCGGGCAACTCAAGCTTCTCAATTTGACCGAGAAGATTCAAAATCTGCTGGTCATAACCAAGCTCCTGACTGTCTTTGACGCTTACGATAATGAAGCGGAGGCACTGAACAGCTTTAAATAGAGTTTCGCGTTTCTAGTCTCGAGTTTCGGGTTGTTTCCTCTAACTCGAAACTCGGAACTCGCAACTCGAAACCCGCATCATGTTTCGTTCTACCTTTCGCCGTTTGCTCGCGCTGGATGATCCGCCCGAGCGAACGGCGCTTGCTTTTTCTATCGGTGTCTT
>DATAOU010000290.1:0-9181 GCA_036265575.1 Pyrinomonadaceae bacterium | reverse complement strand
AGCGGCGGCGCGACGCGCACACCCATGTCCTGCCGCGCGTTGGAACAATCAAGGATTACCCGGCCGCCGGATTAATGACGGGATGTGGAAACTTGTATGCTTATCCGGTGCAGCGGACCAACCCGTCGCCTGAGGCATACGTTTTTCTTTCGAGTGGGGACGGAGGCAACGCCTGGATGAACTTGGGCGGGCGCGACGTTCGTTTGCAGCAAATCAAACGATCGTCAGATAAGAAGCGAAAGCCACAGCTGTATTCTTATCGGTTAGGAACACTGCGCATCAACGTGATCATCGAAGCTTTTAAGCCACAAGTCTCAGTTGTGGGAGAAAGTGATCCCATGTTCAAGATGAAAATCACTTTGCGGCGTGGACGAGTTGTGCGCGTAATTCGGGCGGTCGGAGACTCAGACTGTTGAGAGTAATTTTGTCCAAGGTCCAAAGTCCAATGTCCAATGTCCAATTCGCATGAGAAAGATCAAGCTACTGCAGCCAGATTCCTAACTGATTTCTCGCAGCCGGTGTAAACTGACCGGCGCTTACACCTAAATTCGAAACCTTTGGTAAGTGTTGTAATTAAGCCCGTGCGTAGGCAACACCGATATGAATTCGTTTGAAACGACAGTTGCGTTAGCGATTAGCTGGCAGGACCCCGCAAGCGTTTTCAGCCGCGTCTGGTCCTATCTTACGATTCGTTTTGTCGACTCGCCCAACATGAAGGTGTCAGTCGCTCGCCTGGTGATCGGCATTGCGTTGCTGGTGCTGGCGCTGTTCCTGTCGGGGCGGTTAAGCGCTTTGCTCGATCGACGCATTGCCAAACGCAAACACATCGATGCTGGTCTGCGTTATACCATCGCCCGGCTCATCAGATATCTGCTCACGACAATTGCAATCGTTGCCGTTCTCAAAGGTGCGTTTGAACTCGACCTTACTTCGCTGGCTATTGTCTTCACTGCGCTTTCCGTTGGCATCGGTTTCGGTTTGCAATATATCGCTGCCGATATTGCTTCCGGCTTTATCTTGCTTTTCGAGCGGCCGGTTCGCGTCGGAGACCGTATTACGATTGGCGAAGATGAAGGCGACGTGCAAAGTATCAAGCTCCGCACCACCCTCATTTACACCAACGATCGCATTGCGATCATCGTTCCCAACTCCCGGCTGGTTAGTCAACGCGTCATTAACTGGTCCTACGGCGATCCGCGTGCGCGTATTCCGATCCCGATCAACGTGGCTGTAAGTTCCGACGTAAACCTGGTGACAGAAACTTTACTGCTGGCTGCGAAAGACGTGGAGCTGGTGCTGACTGATCCGCCGCCGAAGGTACAGTTCCTGAAGTTTGGGGACTATTCGCTCGACTTCCGTCTGCTGGTTTGGACCCGCCACCCTAGCCGCCACCGGCAAATCAAAAGCGACATCAACTACCGCATTGAAAAACTCTTCCGCGAACGCCATATCGAGATTCCCTATCCGACCCAGGAATTTCTATTAAGGAACGTCGACGATTCCCTGGTTCGCTCAGCTCTCAACCCCGAACGCCAAGTCGGTCAAGACGAAGAACGCGCTGGCCAAAGTAGTCCCGGGGAAAGACTGCCTGGGGATAGCTAAGGTTCCGGTTGCGCTAAGAACGGAGCAGAGAGTAGGCTAGCGGCCAACTGAGTGACGGTTCATTCATTTATAAGCAAGCAGGAAACAGTAACAGCAACCAGCCAAAGCACGGTGAAATCGGAAATGAAAAGCGTCAGAACGATTAATTCAGATCGACCCGTAATCGCCGATAAGCGCAGCGCAATCCTGCGCGCGGCAATTCGCGTTTTCGCCGGTAACGGTTATTTCAATTCCAAGGTCGCCGACATTGCGCGCGAAGCGGGTGTGGCTGATGGGACGGTTTACCTCTACTTCAAAAGCAAGGAAGAAATCCTTCACTCGATCTTCGATCGCAATATGGAAGAGGCGATCGCTGATGGCCGCAAGCGTCTGGAAAGCATCGCCGACCCGGGTGAGCGCCTGCGCCGCATCGCGCACATGCATCTGGATCGGTTGGGCGCCGATCGCGAGCTCGCGATTGTGTTTCAAGTAGAGCTGCGGGGCTCGACCAAGTTCATGGAAGAGTTTTCTGCGGCCGGCTTTGCGGAATACCTGCGACTCATCCGTTCAACTTTCGAAGACGGCCAACGCGCCGGCGTCTTTCGTAAAGAATTGAACGCCAAGGTTGTAGCCAAGATTCTATTCGGCGCACTCGACGAGATGGCCACGAATTGGATTCTCTCGAAGCGGCGCTACAAATTGGCGCCGATGGCCGATCAGGTTCTCGACATTTTCCTTAATGGAGTTGCGGCGCAGTGAACTTAATCACTCAACTTCAGGCGGAAACGGAAGCGCCGTCGTTTGCGGGAGCGCCTCCGCCCGCGGCCGAACCAACCACACTGCCGGAAGTTTTTGAGTTTGTGGCCCGCGTTCATGCGCGACCCGACCTGCTCAACTTCAAGCGCGACGGGCGCTGGATTCCGATTTCTTCCGCTGAGCTGCTGCAACGCGCTCGCTGGATCGCGGCGGGACTGTATTCACTTGGTGTGCGGCGCGGCGACCGCGTTGCCATTCTTTCCGAAAGCCGGCCCGAATGGACCCTGGCGGACGCGGGCTGCATTTTTCTCGGCGCGATCGACGTTCCCATCTATCCGACGCTGACTCCGGCCCAGGTGCAATACATCTTGAGAGACTCGGGGGCGCGCGTGTTGTTGCTCGCCCACGAAGCCAAGCTACGCGAAATTGAGCCGATACTTTCAAACTGCCCGGCCGTGGAACATCTGATCGTTTTTGAAGAGGATCCCAACTCAAAATCAACTGCGATCTCTTTAGCACAACTCGAAACGCGCGGGCAGGCCTATGCACGCCAGCAGAGCGAACTGTTGCGCGATTTGGAACTGCAAGCGCAACCTGATGACCTGGTGACAATCATTTACACCTCAGGCACAACGGGTGAGCCGAAGGGCGTTATGCTTACGCACGGAAACCTCGTTTCGAATCTGGTCGACTCGTCAGGACACTTCTCGTTTGGCGTTCAGGACACCGCCCTATCGGTACTGCCGCTGTCTCATATTTTCGAGCGCGAGGCGATGTACATGTATCTGTATCGCGGCATGCGTGTTTACTTTGCCGAGTCGCTCGATACGATTGGACCAAACCTTCGCGAAGTTCACCCGACGATTCTGGTGGGCGTGCCACGCATTTTCGAAAAAATCTATGCTCGCATTCGACAACGCGCAACGGAAAAAGGCAGGGCTAGCGTGGCGCTGTTGAACTGGGCCGTGAATGTCGGAAAAGATTATGCGCACCGCTTGTTAGAGAAGAAGCGCGTACCGTTGTTGCTTGGTTTGAAACATAAGCTGGCCACGAAATTGATGTTTTCGAAATGGAAGGCGGCGTTTGGTGGCCGTATCCGCCTGCTGGTTTCAGGTGGCGCCGCCCTGCCGGAAGAATTAGCCCTGATCTACATCGGCGCCGGCATCCCGATCGTCCAGGGTTACGGCTTGACCGAAACGTCGCCGGTGATCACCGCCTCAACCATTGAAGACAATCGTGTCGGCACCGTGGGCACGCCGATTAGAAATGTCCAGGTGCGTATTGCGCCGGATGGCGAAATCGAAACGCGTGGGCCAAACGTGATGCGTGGTTATTACAATAAGCCGGAAGAAACTCGCGCAGTCTTCAGCGAAGACGGCTGGTTCAAAACCGGCGACATCGGCACGCTCGATGCCGACGGCTTTTTGCGTATCACCGATCGCAAAAAGGAATTGTTAAAGACATCGGGAGGCAAATACATCGCGCCGCAGCCGATCGAACAGTTAATCAAAGGTTCGCCTTTCGTTAATCAGGTTGTTTTGATTGGCAATGGACGAAGGTTTCCGGCAGCGCTGATCGTTCCTGACTGGGAGCGCGTGGAATCATACGCGGCGCTCAAGGGCATCGAAACGCGAGACCGTGCTGAGTTGTGCAAGCACCCACGCATCATCGATTTGTTCGAGCGGCAGGTAGCCGGGCTCACTTCCGAGCTGGCCCAGTTTGAAAAAGTAAAAAAGATAGGCTTGCTGGAGAACGAATTGACGATCGAAAGCGGCGAGTTGACGCCCACGTTGAAAGTAAAACGCCGCGTGGTTGATGAGAAGTATCGCGCTTTAATTGACGAGTTGTATCGAAACGCAGAATAACTCCCGTCAGTTCTGGTGAGCGGGCCCATAGCGCTTTAAAAACTTAGCGACTTCTTGTGCGGCCGCATTGGCAGCTGCTTCCAGTGCGTAATTGTCATAAATGCCGGACGTTGGCGGGCGCAGGATACCTCTGTTTTGAAAACTCCGCGCATAAAGGCGACCCGATGCCTCCACCTTCGTAGTTGCGGGCTCCATCAGGATGTATTCCACGATCGCATCGCGGGCATTATCGCTGCGCGCGCCGGGGTTCATGCTATCGAGCCCAAGTTGCAAGTGAACCACGTAACCTTCTTTTTCTGCCTTCGCTTTTTTCGTCGCCTCTCCGCGTGTCATGTCGCCGCCGTCAATTACATCTAACATGGCTTCCTTGCTTAGCCCTTTAATGAAACTTTCCAAGGCAGTCGTGTAGAAGTATGACGGAAAGTTTTGAAAGCCACCGTTTCCATCTATGCCAACCAGCACATTAATCGGAGGCTTTGTGGCAGGAGTAGCCTTTGGTCCAGGCGTCGGTTCGGGACTCGGCGTTGGCACTGCCGGTGATAATGGTTTTGCCGCGCGCCTGCCCGATTGTCCTTGCGAGATGCTGCCGAAAACAAAGGTCAGACCCAGAAGGAACAGGACCGCTGCAATGGAGGTGAGCTTTATCATGACTATTGAGTTTGGCAAAAGACCAGTATTGTAGCACTGCGATGAGCGGTTGAAGACGAGGGGTTGCTAACGCGGATGAATTCGTTTACTTAAGCGACGACCAGTAGAGGCAATTGCTGTTTGCGACAGACGCTCCGGGCTTAATGGGGGAGGGCCGGTTGCGTTCAGCGATCCCTCTCCTCTTCTGTCCCAGAGGGAGAAGGAAAAGCTGTAAGATCCAAAGACCATTTCTTAACAAAGTTGAGTTCAAAGTTGACGACATTGATCATCACCGCCGTACGCGATCAGGCCCGCGCGATTCGCTCGTTCGACTTGATGCCGGCAGGTAAGAGTGAGCGGCATGAAATCGATTTTGTGCCCGGCCAGGTTGCAGTCTTATCGGTTACCGGTGAAGCGCCTGCATATTTTGCTTTCGCCAGCGCACCGGAAGATATGGAGCTCGAGGTGCTGGTAAAAAAAAAGGTTGGCGCCAGTGATTTGATATTCGAGATGCAGCCGGGGGAGCGCATCGAATTACTCGAAGTTGCCGGGCACGGTTTTGATTTGAACGCCCAGGCAGGGAAAGACCTTGTATTCGTTGCGATGGGTACCGGTGTAGCGCCATTGCGTTCGGCTTTACGACACGTGCTCAAGCGAAAGAATGAGTTTGGTCAGCTAGTCGTTTTGTACGGCGCGCGCACGCCTGACGACTTTTGCTATCGCGATGAAACTGAAGGATGGAAGGACAACGGTGTTGAGCTGCGGCAGGTGATTTCCAAGCCTGACGGTCACGACTGGTCCGGGCCGACCGGGTATGTCCAATCCTTGCTCGACCATGTCTTGCCAGATTTGAAATCGCCGGTAGCCTTAATCTGCGGGTCGTTGGAGATGATGGAACAGACGCGCGATCGGCTCGAGAAGATGGGCTTTAGGGCCGAGGACGTGCTGACCAATTACTGAGCTCAGGGGCGTTTCTGGCCATGTGCCTGCCGGGGCGGGCCGGAAATATGAAATTAGCCTTGCAACATGGGCGTAAAACCTTGCTGAATGAACGCTCATTCAGTATTATTGTCACCCTCGCGTCGGACTTTTAACTAAGGAAGAATGACTGCAGGCAAGGATGCCTGTCCCTACTCATTATGCGGATTGAAAAAGCAGCAGTGCTGGGAGCCGGAACCATGGGGGCGCAGATTGCCGCGCACCTCGCTAATGCCGGTGTGCCGACCATCTTGCTCGACATCGCGCCGCGCGAACTGACGGCGGAAGAAACAGCGAAAGGCCTGACGCTGGCGGCGAAAGAAGTTCGCAATCGGATTGCTCGGACCGGTCTGGAAGCCGCGAAGAAAGCGAAGCCCGCCGCGTTCTTCACGCCCGACAACGCAGCGCTCGTCAGCATCGGGAACTTCGAAGACGATTTAGCGAAACTGAAAGACTGCGATCTGATCATCGAGGCTGTAGTTGAGAACCTCGACATCAAGCGCGGTCTTTATGAAAAGGTCGAGCAACATCGACGTCCTGGTTCGATTGTCGCTTCAAACACCAGCGGCATTCCCCTTAAGCAACTCGCCGAAGGACGCTCGGAAGATTTTCGCGCGCACTTTCTCGGCGTTCACTTCTTTAATCCACCGCGTTACATGCATCTGGTCGAAATCATTCGCACTGAATGGACCAAGCCGGAAGTGTCGTGCTTCATGTTTGGCTTCCTCGACCAGCGGCTCGGTAAAGGTGTGGTGGTAGCAAAGGACCAGCCGAACTTTATCGCGAATCGCATCGGCACATTTGGCGCGATGGTCACGATCAAGACCATGCTGGAAGACGGCTACTCAATTGAGGAAGTCGACAAGATTACTGGCCAGGCGGTGGGCCGCCCTAAGACGGCGACGTTCCGCACATTTGATCTGGTTGGACTGGATGTATTCGGTCACGTTGTAAAGAACCTTTACGAGGCCTTGCCTGAAGATGAAGAGCGGGACGTGTTCATCGCGCCTGAATTCCTGAGGCAAATGATTGGGCGCGGAATTCTCGGCAATAAAACCAAAGGTGGTTTTTACAAACGCCAGAAGGGCGAAGGCGGCAAGCAAGACATTTGGGTATTGGATCACGCGACGCTTGATTACCGGCCGTCAGAGAAAGTGAAACTGCCGGCGCTCGACATGGCAAAGAACATTGAAGACTTGCCTGAGCGCATCAAGACGCTGGTTTGGAGCAAGGACCGAGTGGGCGCATTTTTGTGGAAGACGATGTCGCGCACGTTCCGCTATGCCGCGAACCATATTCCTGAAATTGCCGATACGGTTGTGGAAGTCGACCGCGCGATGCGTTGGGGCTTCAATTGGGAGCTGGGCGTTTTCGAAACATGGGACGCAATTGGTGTGGAAAAATCAGTCGCGCGCATGAAGGAAGAACGACAAGCCGTTCCGGCGAACGTTCAAAACCTGCTGGATGCCGGGGCCAGGTCTTTCTACAAGAAAGAGGACGGGCAGCAGTTCTATTTTGACTTTGCCAGCAGGAAATATTTGCCGCTCGCCGACCAACCGGGCGTGATTGTTTTGAAGTCAGTCAAAGATCGCACTGGGGTCATCAGGAAGAATTCCGGCGCTTCGCTGATCGATATTGGCGACGGCGTTGCCTGTCTCGAGTTTCATTCAAAGATGAATGCGATCGGCGGCGACACGCTGCAGATGCTGAAGTTTGCGCTCGGCGAAGTAGAAAAGAATTTTGTCGGTTTGGTGGTCGGCAATCAGGGAACGAACTTCAGTGTCGGCGCGAACATCATGCTGATGCTGATGGAGGCGCAGGAAGAGAACTGGGAAGAGCTCGACATGATGGGTCGCGCTTTTCAAACTGCGACGATGAGTTTGCGTTATTCGCCCAAGCCGGTGGTGGTTGCGCCTTTCAATCTGGTTTTTGGCGGCGGCTGCGAAATGGCGTTACATGGCGACCGCGTGAGGGCGGCGGCGGAAACGTACATCGGGCTGGTGGAAGTCGGAGTAGGAATCATTCCCGCAGGCGGTGGCACTAAAGAAGTTCTGCTGCGGACACTCGATTCGATACCGAAGAACGTTGATGACGCTGATCCGTTTCCTTTTGTGAAGCGTGCTTTTGAAACAATTGCACTCGCAAAGGTGGCGACGTCGGCAGAAGAAGCGCGCACTCTCGGTTTTCTCTCCGCGGACGACACGATCTCGATGAACGGCGATCGTTTGATTGCGGACGCCAAGAATGAAGTGCTGTCATTGGCGGCGAGCGGGTATGTCGAGCCGCAGCAACGCACCGACATTTTGGCTATGGGTAACTCAGCGTTGGCCACCTTGAAATTGGGTATTCACCAGATGAAGCGGGGCGGGTACATCTCCGATCACGACGCAGTGATTGGTGAAAAGTTAGCGCGTATTTTGACCGGTGGCGATTTGAATCATGAAACGCGGGTTTCCGAGCAGTACCTGCTCGACCTCGAACGTGAAGCGTTTTTGTCGTTGGCCGGAATGCGCAAGACGCAAGAGCGACTGGCGGCGATGTTGAAGACGGGGAAGCCACTACGAAATTAGTGAACGCGGCTTTGCCGCAGTCCGTGCGGAAAGGCTCTGCCTTTCCGATGAGTTTTTTTAGAATTTTGCGAGGCTATGCCTCGAAAGTCCGACGGAGGCGTAGCCTCAACAATAGAGAAGAGCGGCCGGAAAGGCAGAGCCTTTCCGCACGGAAGGCGGCAAAGCCGCGAAGGAAAGACACGCCAGCCGCTAAGGTTAAGTAGAGGTAATCATGAAAGAAGCTGTAATCGTATCGGCAGTTCGCACAGCTGTCGGCAAAGCGCCGAAGGGCACCCTTAGAAACACGCGACCCGATGAGATGGGCGCCGCAGTTATCAAAGAAGCGATTGCGCGCGTGCCTGGCCTGGAAGCCAAAGAAATCGAAGACGTGATCATGGGTTGCGCTATGCCGGAAGCGGAGCAGGGTATGAACGTCGCACGCGCGGCCGCAATTCGCGCGGGCCTGCCGGTTGAAACCAGCGCCATGACCATCAACCGTTTTTGTTCGTCCGGTTTGCAGTCGATAGCAATGGCAGCCGATCGAATCCGAAGCGGCGGCGCCGAGACAATCATCGCCGGCGGTCTGGAAACGATGTCGATGATTCCAATGGGTGGCCATACGATCCGACCGAATCCCTATCTGGTCGAACACTATCCCGACTTTTATTTGAACATGGGTTTGGCGACGGAGAACGTAGCGCGCAAATACAACGTTAGCCGCGAAGAGCAGGACGAGTTCGCCTTGCGTTCGCATCAGCGCGCGGCAGTGGCGCTTGACGGCGACAAGTTCAAAGACGAGACGGTGCCGCTCACTGTTACTTTTGA
>DATAOU010000289.1:0-12208 GCA_036265575.1 Pyrinomonadaceae bacterium | reverse complement strand
GCGAGCATCAAGAAGTTAAGAGTACAACCTTCAGGTTGCTCTTGTGCTGCTAAGAAGCAAGCTGAAGCTTGAACTCTGAACTTATTGACGGTTAGCTCAGCACTCAGTACTCACCACTTCTCATTACCCAAGAAACCCTTTGAACTTCGCTTCGCTCGCAGCATAACCGGGAAATACTTGTTGCACGTTGGGTGTGCCGAGGTGCCTCTTTGCAACCTCTCCGAACACATCGCGAAAGTCGGTAGTCAATGCCAGATCGCGTCCTTCGTATAATTGCTCATTCTTCAAGCCCGGCCATTGCCCGTAAACCTTTCCGCCGCGGACGCCGTTGCCGACGACGAACATGGCATTGGCGTGGCCATGGTCCGTGCCGCGGTTTCCATTCTCCTTCACCGTTCGGCCAAACTCCGACATCGTCAAAATCACGACGTCGTCCATGCGCTGACCAAGGTCCGCGTACAGTGCGCTGATACCGTTGCTGAACTGCTGCAAAAGATTTCCTAACTGCCCACGCGCGCTTCCTTCGTTGACGTGCGTGTCCCAGCCGCCAACGTCGGTGAACGCGATTTCCAAACCCACACCCGCTTTGATCAACTGCGCAATCTGTAACAACGAATTGCCAAACGGCGTGCGCGGATACTGCGCGCCGTTCTGCGGTTGATACTGCCCGGGATTAACTTTCTTCAGGTAGTTGACTGCTTCAAATGTTTCTTTACCCGTGCCACCGAGCACGTCATTTACACTCTGATCGTAGATCGCCTCAAAGCCACCTTGCACGGATGCAGAATTCTGGCCAGCGCGAATGTTAAAATCCGCCAGATTGGAAATGGCCAGCGTCGGCGCTTTTCCCTGCATCACTCGCGGCGTTGTCTGCGTCATTGATACAGCTCGGAACAGACTGTTCTCCGGATCGCGTTTGCTTTGCAGATAACGATTCAGCCAGCCGTCCGGGGTCGACTTCACGCCAGGCGTTGCTGATTCCATGTAATCCTGCGCATCGAAATGGGAACGTGTGTTGTCCGGCGAACCGGCAGCATGAACGATCGCCAACCGCTTTGAGTCCCACAATGACTTAAAAGGCGCTAGAGACGGATGCAGCCCAAAAAACCCGTCGAGATTAATTGCCGCCTCAGCATTGCCCGCCGCTGGTTTTGGAATCGCAATCGAGGGCCGCAGATCGTAGTACGAGCTTTCGCCAAACGGCACGACCATGTTCAAACCGTCAACCGCGCCGCGCTGAAAAATAGCGATAAGCGTTTTGCGCCGGCCGCCAGTGACTCGATCACGCGTCTGCCCCAGGACGGTGCGTTGCAAAAACGACGGTGCAACATTCATCATCCCAAAACTTGCCAACGCCACGCCACCTGACTTGATAAAGAATCGTCTATTCATAACTGCCTCGTGAATCGTTAATCGTTAGCCTACTGTCTTTGAAACTCGGGTGACCCAAGAATGAGTCCCACCATTTTGGTAACCGGATCCGTGATGTTCGCATCCGCGCGCGCCAGCTGCTGCTGTCTCGCCGGACGTTGGTCCATCATTTCGCTCTCATCATTGCTCGACCGAGAGGGCAACGCCGCGGGCACAACGAGGGCAGTCTGATCATTGAGCTGCTTTAACAAGGTTGCTCTGGTCCTGGCCGACATATCACCTGCAACAATCAAACTGAGAAAGCGCTCCATCAGTTTCGACTTGTCATTGGCGTTTGCATTGTTGCCGTCTACAAAGCGGTTGAGATCGACACGCGTGCCTGGAATACGATTGCTGGCCAGCGTCAAACCAAAGTTCAGGCGCTCAAGCAGCCCGCCTGTGTTTACCCAACTCTCAGCTGTGTCTGAATAGCCGTTAGGTGTTTGAAAACCGTAGAGCGGCTCGCCCATTCGCGCGATCCACTGTTGCACGCCTGGGCCACCGTTTGTTTCACCCCCAAGCGTGCGAATGGCGCTAATCGCTAACTCGAAAGGCCGCTTAACTTTTGCTCGATAGGCCTCAGTCGAATTGAACTCCGGTGAGAAAAATATCGCGCGCAACGTCTCGCGAATATCGCCGTCAGTTTTTAAGAACGTGGCAGCTATACGGTCGACAAGCTCAGGCGAAGGATTATCGGAAACGAAATGGCGCGCGAGTTTTGTAGCGATAAATTTCGCTGTCGCGGGACTGTGCGCCAGAATGTCGAGTACTTGCAGACCATCCTTGACGCCGCCACCCGCAGGAATTTTGTGGCCTAGCACTACTTTCTCGCCATCGTCGTGTACGCGCGGATTAAAGAAGAACCTGCCGGCGTTTTCCCTAAGCATGTCCGCACGCGGACCGTTCATCATCGCCTGGCTGGCCGCGCCTGCGCCGCGCGGTGCGAAGATGGTCCATCCCGTAAAGCAGCGCGCAACTTCCTGAACATCTTTCTGCGTGTAACCACCTTCGACACCGAGCGTGTGTAGTTCCATCAACTCACGCGCGTAGTTTTCGTTGATACCGCGGCGCGCTTGCTGCTGTGGACGCTGCTGCTGCGGATTGTTGGTCATGGTGAGTGGTCCACGAATCTGGCCTACGCCAAATAGTCCGCGCTGCATCCCGGGTCGCTGTCCTCCATTAGCGGGACCCGCCTGCGCCTTAGGACTAACACTCTGGAAGTTATCAAGATAGAAAAGCATCGCAGGGCTTTGCGCGGTCGCTAACAACAAATCAGAGAACTTACCCATCGCATTGGGACGAATTGTGTCGCGGTCGTACGCAGGCAATAACCAACGATCAGCACCTTTGCCGGCAAACACATTAAAGTGGTTGGTCCAGAAATCGACCATCACTTCCTGCAACTGGCGCTCGCTGTAAACAGCGCGCAGAATGCGCGACGCCTGCAACTCAGCCGTAATGCGCTGAGGCAGTTGTAGTCCGTTCTGCATGTAGTACTCGCGCAGCGCTTGCCGATACTTTTGATTATCCATCGGATTACCGTTGGCTGCTGGATTGCTGGCAGCCGCCGCGTCCATCCGCGGTTCCATCACAGCGTTTGGCGCACTATTCATAGCCGGCGCATTGGCCGTCTTCGCCTCGCCGCCTGGTGGTGCTGCAGCCTGTGCCTGCGCGCGATTGTCACGTGCGGCGGCAAGTCCCGCTGGCAGATCGCCGCGCCGTTCGAGTTGTCGCAGTAACTGACCTGGCTGGGGAAACTTTTCGTAAAGCTCGGCCGTCGACATATTCAGGGTCGAAAGATTTTTTAGCTTCGCTGCGGCAACATCGTCGTTGATCTTCTCCGGCGCCAGCTGTTGATTGATGTATTGCTCCAGGCCCATTGCCTTTACGCGCTCAATGTCGCCAGGCCGCGCGCCAAACCCCAACCGGTTCAGAACGTGAAGAATGCGCTGATCGTCATTCAGCCGCGCTGTTGTAGTTTTTTGCGCTTCGGTAACGGGTAAACTACCGATAACAATCGCAGTTGTAATTAGCAGCACAAGCGTGACTCGCTTTCGCCAATGCGAGTCGTGTTTAGCACTTAGAAAACTCATAGATCACCACCAGAAGGGCCGTATTGGGAAAATTTGAGGTGTATTAGCACATCAGGGCTTTAGACGCATGACCAGGGGCTCTGGCCGAGGAAATCAGAGCCTCGCTAACGAACGGGTTTGGGAAAACTAACCGCACTTCGATTTCCTGCCGTGTCCACCGCACGAACGGCGAAGAAAAAGTTATCTTTGGACATTCCCTTCATAGAAAAGCTGGTAACTTTGCCCACAGCGCGCACATTAGTCCAGACGGGCGAGGTGGTTTCGCGCCAAACAATCTCATAGCCAGCCAGGTCGGGTTCCTTGTTGGCGTCCCACTTCAAGTCGGTGTCATTAGTCAGTCGAGCGGTTACTACCGCAACATTCTTCGGACGAGCCGGCGCCAACGCCAGCGCTGCCAACGCTGCCGCATTCACTCGGCCTACATTCGCAATGTAATTGAAATCGTCATACTGTGGCAGGTCCCCGTATTGCACGTCCTTTTCAATCCGCACGTTCTGATGTTGATGCCGGTAATCTTCGTTTGGCTCGGTGAAACGCACTGCTGCAAAGCCGCGCTCGAGAAATGGAATGTGATCACCGCCGCGCAGGTAACGATCACGGCGATAGACCATCATCACGCGCATCGGTCGCACATAACGCTGGGCCGTTTCCTTAATGAAGCGTGCCAACTGTCGTGACGCCGAATCATTCTCGCCGCCAACACCGCGACGCGTTGTGGCCTCTTCCGCACTTTCATTCGACGGCACACCTTCAGAAAAGACGCGCACGGTTCCCGGATCGTGCACTCCGTTTCCACCAAGCGAGCTCCCAATAATGTCGTTCGTAAACATCCCTTCTACTTCGATGTGTTTTTGTTTTGCTTGCTCGGCGAAATAAGTCGAGCCCAACAATCCCTGCTCCTCGCCCGCAACCGCCATGAAAACAATCGTGGCGTCAAACTTGTACTTCGCCATCACGCGCGCCAGCTCTAACACTGCGGCTGTTCCCGACGCATCATCGTTTGCACCTGGGGCGTCACACTTTGCGTCCGTCGGACTGCCGCACATTGAGTCGTAGTGGCCGCTGACGACGTACGTTCGGGCTTCTGCTTCTGCTTGCGTGCCCTTCAAGGTCGCTACAATGTTCGTAAGCGTTGTCGGCTCGGGCACTCGCGCCGCTTTTGGTTGCAGAAACGTTTGCTTCTCAACCGTCATTCGTCCACCGGACTGCGCCGCTGCTTTTGAAAACTCGGCAAACAACCAATCGCGCGCGGCGCCTATACCGCGATTTGGATCGTTTTGTTCGGAAAGGGTATTCCGAGTACCAAACGAGACGAGCTTGCGGATAGTCCTTTCAATATTTCGCGCGTCAACCTCGCGAACGATTTGCGCAATTTGCTGGTTGCTGGTTCGCACAGATGATCGCCTAGCGGCACGCGATTGTTGAGTTTGTGCGGTGGCAGTTAGAAAACAGGTGGCAAAAAAGATTGAAAACACGGCGCTTGCGAGCATACGAATTGGCATAAACAGTTCGCTCCTTCAAATGTTAAGACTGCCGGGCGGCCAATTTAACACCTCGGGCCCAGGAGTGAAACGAGTAGCAGTAAATATCAGCAATGTGCGGTGAAATCAGGAGAGATAAAACAGGAGTTGGACCGGCTACCGCAGGCGATACGCCGTGCCCTTCCAAACGACAATCACTTCGCCGCCGAGTTGCTCAGCAATCGAGCGAAGCCCGGGCTCATCGGCAATCAACGCACGAAACTGTTCCGATCCCCGTTTGACATTAATGGTCGCCCGACCAGAAGCGTAATCAGAATCAATCCAGGCGTTCCCTTCCCGACGGAACAGCCGGCCGGAAATTTTGCGCGTCTCTACCGCGTTGTCGGCGGCCCGGTCATCTTTATTTGCCTGGCGAGACAACACCGAAGAGTTTCCGCCAACGTTCCCAGAGTTATTTCGCAATGGACCACCTTTCATTGGTGCACCACGGGCTACCTCATTTTCGGCGCGTGCTTGAAAGACGTTTTCGTCGCGACGAGGTTTTTGCAAGTCTTCGTCTTCCTCCTTTTTCCTCGCTTCCGCAACCTTATTCGCATCGAGTGACGCTGGCCGAGGCGGCGGCGGGGCAGACGCAGAACCGGGTTCAATTGCAAACGACGGTTTCGACTGCGCCACGCTACTGTCTGAAGGCTCAACAAGACCCTTCGCTTCGCGTTCGGTCGTGGCCTTGTCGGAACTTGTTTTGGGTGCAACTGCCAGTGGCTGACTTGTGTCAGACTTCTGGTCCGACAAGGCGTTCTTTTGTTTCAACTCGGCTGATTGTTGCCCAGGTGACCCGGCGAGCTGAGGGGCGCCGTTGCTTGTTGTCGTTTTAGTCTCGCCGCTGCCCGAAACCGCAGAAGGCGCTTGCTGCTGGTTTTGCGCTATGAAGTCGGTCTGTTGTGGCCGGCGCAAAGCGACGATGGCGATGGCGATGACTACGGTTAGGGCCAGCACCGGTATCGCGAAGCGCAGCACTGACGGAGCGAACAGCGCCGCAAGCTGGTCACGTAAGCTCCATCCTGATTCGGGTTTCAGTACTTCATGTTGGCGAGCCATTGCCGGTACCAAACCCGCGACAATGCTGCGACAGCGATCGCAATCTGCCAGATGCTTGTTGTATCGCAGACGTTCCGCATCAGACACTACTCCTTCAGCGTAGCAGTTCAACTGATCCGCATCGAGATGGTCGCCAGTCTCCAGACTGGAGCCAGTCTGGGAGCGCGAGGCAGCGTCACGTCCCAGCGCGCGCAACAACAAATCCATCTCGTTTTGATTAGTAGTTTTCATGAAACTATGCCGTTGATAGAACGACGTAACCGTCCATTACTTGCGCCGGCGCTCGGCTCGTTTTAGCCCGTCATCTCTCTTTCATTTTCAACCATCGTTTCGCCCATAAGCATTGGTTCGATGTCCGCCTCCAACTGAAGCGCAATGTCCGAAAAGGCCCGCTCCGTTTCCGGGCGGGTCCAACCATGTTCGTTCTTTAGCGACTCTGCAACATTGAGCCGCAAGTCTGCATGAATCCTAGTCAGGCGACGGCTGGCGGTGGCCTCGTGCACGCCAAGAATAGCGCCGGCTTCGTGCAATTTGAGACCATCAAAATAGTAAAGCTTGACTAATAATCGGTCTTCGTCCGACAAGTGACCGATCGAATCTGCCAACGCTTTTTGTAAATCAGCACTAGCGCGCTTATCGGAAATTTCCGTCTCCGGATTCATGCGGTCGGCATGACCGCTCCAGTACTGCTCATCCTTTTGGATCAACCGATCGAATTCTGAATCATCCTCGGTTTGCACCAGGCGCGATTGCTTTCGATGCTGGTCGACAGCAAGCTGTCCTACGACTGCGCGCAGCCAGCCCGCCAATGAACCGCGGCCCGAATAGTACGCAAGCTTGCTCGCCGGTTTGCCGTCATCGCGAATTCTTAGTCCGTGAAGTTCGGCCCAAATCGATTGCGCCAAATCTTCCGCACCTTCCTCGTTTGAACTAACCGAACGCGCCGCCGAGCGCACGGTCATTCCGAAGCGGGCTACCAGATCTGTCCAGGCTGTTTCGTTGCCTTGCTCGCAAGCCACAATCAGACAAAGATCGTCCGCGTGAAGTTTTGCCGCGAACTCACTTACATCTGCCGGAGAGGCATTGGCGTCGTCCCGCAAAAGATATTTCTCAACAACCGCGCATATTCTTGGTGCCAGTGTCTCCGCCGAGAGCGAATAAGTATCGACTGCGCGCGCGAGTAGGCGGGCCGCGTCGGCCGCTATTGTCTTCTCAATTTCTTCAGCTTTTCGATTCACGGGGGACATGACCAGCGTTTGCTCATGCTAACACGTTGCACTCGACGCCGCGTGCCGGAAAAGATTGGATGACTAGAAGCGCCGCGAGTTGCCGCTGACGACACTTTAAGTTATGAACTTTGACACCCCTTCGAGCCTGCGCTAGATTGAATTTTACAAATTTAGGCGCGCAATAACCCGAAAAACTAGTGTTCTCAATGTTAAGAGTCACCGAAATATTTCGTTCAATCCAGGGCGAATCTACTCACGCCGGTCGTCCCTGCACCTTCATCCGGCTAACGGGTTGCCCGATGCGCTGCGTGTGGTGTGACAGTGAATACACATTCCACGGAGGCGAACACATCCCGCTGGCCGAAGTGATGGACCAAGTGAAGTCGTTCGGTTGTCGGTTGGTCGAAGTAACAGGCGGTGAGCCCTTGGCCCAGGAGTCGTGCAGCAAGCTGATTTCCGCGTTGTGTGACGCGGATTATGAGGTGCTGGTGGAAACGGGCGGATACCTTTCGACCATGACCGCGGATTCCAGAGCCAAGATCATTCTCGACGTAAAGTGCCCCGCCTCGGGCGAGGCTGAACGAAACCATTGGCCCAACCTGGAAAGATTACGAGCAGACAAGGACGAAGTGAAGTTTGTAATCGCTGATGCCGAGGACTGGGCCTTCGCTAAAAGGATTATTGAAGAGTACGACTTGATTAAACGGGCGAAGGCTGTGCTTATCTCGCCTGCCTGGGGATTGATGGATCTGCAACAACTGGCTGACTCAGTTGCTGCCAGCGGGTTAGAAGTTCGTCTGCAGCTGCAGTTGCATAAATACATTTGGGGACCTGAGGTACGAGGCGTTTGATGGGTGGACACGACGACATCGCTTATCACGACTCACTAGAACCAGGCGACGAGCAAACCGAATTAGCGGTGTGTCTTGTCTCCGGCGGCATGGATTCGTGTGTCACAGGAGCAATCGCCGATCGCGATGTTGCTGAGCTCGCGTTCCTCCACGTCTCCTATGGCCAGCGAACTGAAGCGCGCGAGCGGCGCGCCTTTGAAGCGCTCGCCGATCATTATGGCGTCGAAAAGCGCTTGGTTGTTTCGCTGGCCCATCTCGTGCAAATTGGCGGGTCATCGCTCACCGACCCCAAAATTGAGATCGCGCAACCCAGTCTTCAAAACCAATCGATCCCTACCAGCTACGTCCCTTTTCGCAACGCTCATCTCCTATCCGTGGCAACAAGTTGGGCCGAAGTTATAGGTGCGCGCTACATCTATATCGGCGCAGTCGCTGAAGATTCTTCTGGTTACCCGGACTGTCGCCCGGAATTCTACGAAGCATTCGAGAGAGCAATTGAACTCGGGACAAAGCCATCGACGACAATCCAAATCCGCACTCCGGTCATCGACATGAAAAAATCGGAGATTGTTCGGCTTGGACAACAGTTGCAGGCGCCACTGGAGCTTACATGGTCGTGTTATGCACGCTCAGACAGCGCTTGCGGGCGGTGCGATTCCTGCGCCTTACGCCTGCGGGCATTTCGCGCCGCGGGCGTTTCTGACCCCATCCCATATGTGCTTGACAGTGCGAGGTTTGCTTATTAACTTTAGGCCGCTCGTTTGAAGATTCTAAAGTTACAACTGGGAGTGGTTTACGTGCATCCTATGAACTCTCCCGATAGCTCAAATTTCCGGTAATCATCTTTGGAGGAAGCCTCAATGTTTCGCAGATACGTACTTGGTTTAGTTGCGCTTGCCGCGCTTTTCGCTTCGACCGCAATTTTAGGCGTCGCGCAGAACGGTCAGCTTTTAGGGCACGTTGTCATGAAACAGGCTGATGGAACGCAGGTGCCAGTGGCCGGTGCGCAGATCGACGTTTACAGAACTGACATTGCCGGCAAGTACGAAACGAAAACCGATAAAAAGGGCCAGTTCGTGTTCGCAGGACTGCCTTATGTCGGAACGTACATCGTAACTGCCAGCCAGGCGGGGGCGAATCCAGCTTGGGTGCCAAACGTGAAGGCGGGTCGCGAGTTGGACGTGATTCTTACTCTATCGCCAGGCGATGGGTCACGTTTGACGCTCGAACAAATCAAAGCTGCACTGGCCGGGACGGCCGGCACTGGGCAGCTAACCGCCGAGGAGAAGGCCAAGCAGGCAGAACGGGAACGCGAGATTGCCGAGGTTAATGCGCAAAACGAAAAAGCTAAGAATGCCAACGAAATTCTCGCGCGTACCTTCAAGGCAGGCAACGCCGCGCTGATGGCAAAAAATTACGATGAAGCAATCAAGCAATACCAGGAAGGGTTGGCGGCCGATTCGGCTCAGTCGGCACTTTTAACTAACCAAGCCGTTGCGTATAAAGCGCGCGGTGTAGAAAAGTATAACGCTGGCGTTTCAGCAAAAGATGACGCCGAGAGGAACGCCGATCTCGAAGCTGCAAGAAGCGATTTCAAAGCTGCCGCAGCGGCAAGCGGGAAAGCTGCAGCATTAGTAAAGGCGATGACCGTTCCCACCGCACCCGATGAGCTCGAACGCTATAACGGAAATAAACTCGCCTCCTACAGCACGAATGCGGAAGCAATGCGCCTGCTGGTGACCAAGGTCGATCAAACCCAAGCGGATGCAGCTTTGGCTGCTTACAAAGACTACATCGCTATCGAGACTGACCCAGTTAAAAAAGCCAAGGCGCAATTGGATTCGGCGCAAATGTTGTTGGACGCAGGTGCCGTCGACAAATCCTTTGCTGAGTTTCATGCGATTCTCGAAACGCAACCCGACAACCCGGATGCCAATTTGGGAGCGGGACTAGCGCTGTTCGCCAGTGGTGACAAAGCGAAATACCAGGATGCAGCGAACTATCTGCAGCATTACGTGGATGTGGCCCCAGATACGCACAAGTTCAAAGCCGACGCAAAGGCGATCCTGGCAGAACTAAAGAACACCGATAAGGTCGTGCCGGAGAAAATCGCACCCACACGCCGACGCCGGCCGTAACGTCGCACGAGCCTTACAAGGAGCCGTGACCGGTCGCAAGCCCGGCGCGGCTTTTTGCTGGCAGTCTCGCCCAAATATCCTCACTCCGGCCGGTCAATGACGCCGAATTCAGCTTTTTCCCCAAAGAACTTCTGTCTTGACAGTGCTATGGTCAACTTGTACTATCTTTGCCCAACGGTGTTTAGCACCGTCCGCTGTCCGTCCCAACTCCAGCCCTGCACATAGACTTTTTAAGCAGAATTCGCTGGCCCGTCCCGTCAAAAATCTCTTGGATATCTCAGACCGGGGTACAAATGTCCGCTAAACTAGGCGAAATTCTCGTTCGGGAGAATCTCATCAGCCCGCAACACTTGCGTGAAGCGCTGGATTACCAGCGAGAGCACGGCGGTCGTTTGGGCTACAATCTTGTCAAACTAGGCCTTGTGTCTGACGACATGATCACGGCCGTGTTGTCTCGGCAGTACGGCATTCCCTCCGTCAACCTGGAACTCTTCCAGATCGATGAACAGGTCCTCCACCTTATACCTCAGGAAGTAGCACAGAAATACTCTGTGTTACCTCTATCACGCGTGGGCGCCAGTTTGACGCTCGCAATGGTAGATCCCACCAACGTCTTCGCGATGGACGACGTCAAGTTCATGACCGGGCTCAATGTCGAGCCAGTGGTCGTCGCGGAAGCCAGCATTCAACACGCAATTGCGCGTTATTACGGCACCTCGAAAGAAATTGAATTATCCGCTGTCGGCGTTGATGAAGTCGTGTTCGATGCCGCGAGTGTTAAGACCGCCAACGGCGGCATCACTCACGCCGACCTCGTTTCGCTGGACACCATTGACTTTGATACCGATCGCAGCGAGGACGTTGAAGTCCTCGACGACAACGAAGAGATCGACCTCTCGACGCTCTCGAGAATTAGTGAAGACGCGCCGGTTGTCAGGTTAGTAAATGTGCTTCTCGTCGATGCACTTCGTCGTGGCGCGTCAGACATCCACGTCGAGCCTTACGAAAAGGAACTGCGCATCCGCTTCCGAATCGACGGTGTTCTCTACGACGTGATGCGCCCACCACTGAAGATGCGCGACGCTCTCATTTCGCGCGTCAAAATCATGTCAAAGCTGGACATCTCCGAAAAGCGCCTACCTCAGGACGGTCGCATCAAAATCAAAGTAAAAGTCGATGCTCGTTCGCGCGAACTGGATTTTCGTGTTTCCACGCTACCTACTTTGTTTGGCGAAAAGGTAGTTCTTCGTCTGCTTGATAAAGAAAACCTGATGCTTGACATGACCAAGTTGGGTTTCGAACCTGAATCCCTTGTGAAGTTCCAGCGGAATATCTCGAAGCCTTACGGGATGGTGCTGGTAACCGGCCCGACCGGTAGTGGTAAGACCAATACTCTCTACTCCGCACTACAATCTCTCAACACGATTCAGACGAACATCATGACGGCCGAAGATCCTGTCGAATTCAATTTGATGGGAATAAACCAGGTTCAGATGAAAGAACAGATTGGTCTGAATTTTGCGGCCGCGCTTCGTGCCTTCTTGCGACAGGATCCCAATATCATCCTGGTCGGTGAGATTCGCGACTTTGAAACAGCTGAGATCGCAATTAAAGCAGCGTTGACCGGCCACCTCGTGCTTTCCACACTTCACACCAATGACGCTCCCTCAACTATCTCGCGCTTGATGAACATGGGTATCGAACCTTTCCTCGTGGCCACCAGCGTCAACCTCATTCAAGCCCAACGCCTCATTCGCCGCGTTTGTAAGGACTGCAAGCGCGAGCATCCCACCCCCCCCGAAGCCCTCGTAGAAGTTGGTTTCTCCGCTGAAGATGCGAAGAACCTTAAGACCTATAAAGGGACAGGTTGCGCTACTTGCAACAATACCGGTTACAAAGGTCGCATCG
>DATAOU010000288.1:0-4106 GCA_036265575.1 Pyrinomonadaceae bacterium | reverse complement strand
CACGCACATCGGTGGCTTCGAGCACTGCCAGTCCACCGCGATCCGCAACGCCAAAAACCTGTGACTGTGAACCTAAACAACGGCGTGTTTCTTCCACAAACGTCGACATTTTTGTGAGGTTCTCATTCGCGCCGGCGATCTCGATGCTCTTGATGGCCGCCGCAAAAGCGCGGCGCAGCGCTTCGAGACTATTGAAGTTGAGCATTGCCTGTGGCAACTCTTCGTCTTCCACCAGGTTCTTTACGCGACGCGCTATCTGTTCGCGAAAACTGTATTGCTCGAACAAGCTCATTAGCGCCCGCCGCAATTCTGCCGGCGCCGCGACTCGGGGCAGTCCTTGCACGCGTGCGGCAAACGCCTGGATTACGAGTGCTGTCCACGCGAGCGCGGCCGGATGCACGTCGTGCGATGGGCGTCTCTTCTTTTCGACATCCTTCTCTTCGAGCTTTGCCGTTTCAGCGTTTTCGATTTGATCGGCTTCGTCTGCTTCGCGTGCCGGCTCGGTGTTGTCGATGTTGAGCAACTCACGGGTGGCCGCCGCGGCCGGCAACTCTTTGATCAACTTGCGCGCACGCGTTAGCCAATCGCTGACCCGCAAATCGCTGCCGACATAGGCAAAGGCATTCTCGAGCGCGTCCGCGTCCCAGATGCCGATGCGGTAACGATTTTTATAGCGCTCGATCTGTTTCTGGTCGGGCTGCAGACCGTTTTCAGCGAACAAAGCGGAATGCTCAGCATCAAACGTTGCCGTCAGCTTTTCGACTTCTTCATCATTCAAGCGAAAGTATTCGGACTTGATCAGGTCGGCGAGGTCCGACGTTCGCGGCGCGACTGCTTCATCCCGAGAAAGTTCTTCGACGATTGCCAGCAACTTGAGCGCGGCGCGATTGGCCGGAATGTCGCCTGCTTCAAGGCGTAGTTGGAGATTGCAGGGCAGCGACTCTTCGCGCATTACCCGCGCGATCGTTTCCGCGTATGCGGCACGCTGGCGCACCACGAGGGCAACGTCCGACAGCTTGAAACCGTCAACCAGAATTAGTTGTTTGATCTGCTTGGCTATAGTGCGAATTTCAGTGTCGCGATCGCCGCACTCCAGGTATCGAATCTCTGTTGCTGATTCGGCTGCAGCGGTCTCTTCGTCTTCCGCAAGCACGGGTATTTCTTTCGCTGGGTTGAATAAATTTTCGCGCAGCCCACCGAGCGCGCCCTCGACCGCGATGGAAGTTTCGTCGCTGTGTTTGATTACAAATGGCGCGATGGCTTTTAGTTGATCGATGGTTTGTTGAAAAGGAAGAAAGATCTCGGGGTTGCGCTGATCGTTATTCAAGTTAACGATCACTTCCGGAACTTGCGGAATTAGGCGCCGCAGGATTTCGCCCTGCACCGGCGTGAAGTCAAAAAAGCCGTCCAGCACGAGCAAGTTAACCCCGGACAGCCAGTCGTTTCCTATAGATTGTCCCTCCAACTCCCCGTCGAGAATGGAGACCGCGCGCAGCTGATCGGCATCCGCGTCGGTTAGTTGGTACTGATCGAGTAACTGGCAATAGCGCGAATAAATCAGCGCCACGTCGCTATCAAAATCGACTTGTCGCGGAATCAGTTGTGAACCACTTCGGTGCGGTTTTTCAACCGCATCAAGATCAGTGTTTCTTTGCGCAACGATGTCGGCGAACTCCTCCGGCGCTTTGCCGGCGCGCTGAATTTCGCCAAGCAGCGTGGCAATCGAATTGACACAACCTTCGCGCGCTGCCAGGCGGTCGAGCGCTTTGAGTTTTCCTTCATCTGCCAGGCGCTTCAGAATTTGCGAAACCAAACTTCGTTTCAGCGGAAACTCTTCGCGATCGATGGCCACTCGCGTGGGCAGTCGCGCGCCGGTTTGTGTGTCGACCGCGGACGAAACGATTTTTCTGACAAACCCGCGAAAGAGATAAACGGGGAGTTCTCCCCACAGCCCGGCGTTCTGTGCGCCATCGAGAATTTCTTCTGTTACTAGTTCGAGGAGGGGATGAGAAGCAGCGAGGTAAAGAAAACTCTCAGACTTGCCTTGCGCGACTAGTTCGGCGCACCGCTGGATGAGACGCGAGCGATTGTTGCCGAGGAGAGGGCCTAACCAAATTTCATTTGACACAACAAGATTATCCACAGTCGGTAGCAACTGCTGTTTTATTTTTCGCCGCTGGTCGCGCTCTTTGAACTCAGCAACGGCAACGAGTCGTCATCCATGACATCGGGCGCGGCGATTTCATCGGCGGCGACCAGGTCCGGAAACAGCCCGCCTTCATCCAAACTCAGTGAGCGAATCGCCTTGTCGATGGGCTCGAGCACTTCAATTTCTTCGCCCGAAAGAGCGCCACGCTCTTTAAACTTCCGCGCTGTGCGCAAGACTCGTCCTTCAAAGGAACCGACGCCCTGATTGTAAGAATCCAACGCGCGCTCGATGCCTTTACCAATATTGGCGAAGTGGTTTGTGAACACGCGCAAACGATCGTAAAGCGTCTTGCCCAGTTCGCTGACTTCTTTCGCATTCTCTGCCATCTGCTCCTGGCGCCACCCATACGAGACGGCTTTGAGCAAAGCGATGAGCGTCGTGGGCGTCGCAATGATTACGTTCTGGCCCACACCGTCTTCAATCAACTTGGGATCATTTTCGAGCGCCGCACTGTAAAAAGTTTCCCCGGGCAAAAACAGCAACACAAACTCAGGCGTGGGCTGCACCGATTCCCAATACGACTTTTTACTCAGGGCGCCGATGTGCACGCGCACCAGCCGCGCGTGATCTTTCAGTCGCGCGCTGCGAACGTCATCGTCCGTAGTCGAGATCGATTCGTAGAACGCGTCGAAGGGAACCTTCGCGTCAACTACGATCGTGCGATTCCCCGGCAGGCGCACAATCAAGTCCGGCCGAATGCGACCATCTTCCGTAACCACAGTTTCCTGTTCGACAAAATCGCAGTACTGCAGCATCCCGGCCATCTCAACCACGCGGCGCAGTTGAATCTCACCCCAGCGGCCTCGGATATGCGGCGTGCGCAGAGCCTTCACCAGATTTCCGGTTTCGGCCTGTAGTTGCAACTGAGAAGTGGCCAGCGCTTTGACCTGTTGGCGCAATTCGGAATAAGCGCCGGCGCGCTCTTTCTCGATCTCACCAATCTTGCCGTCAACTTTTTCCAGCGATTCTTTGAGCGGCTTGACCAGTTGGTCAATCGCCTTTTGCCGGAACTCCAAATCGCCCTTCGCGTTCTCCTGAAACTTCTCGAGCGTGGCGTGAGCCAGTTGCAGAAACGACTGGTTATTGTCCTTCAACGCATCACGCGAGAGCGCCTTGAAGCGCTCCGCCAGTTCTTCCGTGGCTCGATTGAATGAAGAGATTCGCTCTTGCGCCGCGCGCCGCTCACCCTGGAGCTCAGCCTGCAACTGCGCATTCTCGACTCGAACTTGCTTGTGGTCCGCAACTTCTCGCAGTTGCGCCTCGTGCAGTTTTTGTAATTCGGTTTCTTTACCGGCCAGGCGCTCTTTCAGCGTCGCGAGTTCAGCCGCAGTTACTGCACCGGCCTTTGTCTTGAGCAACAGCCAGGCGAGCGCCGCCCCGACAGCCGCTCCGAAGAGCAGAATCACAATGCCAATAAGAATTTCAGCGTTCATGACTACGAGGAAGTTTACCAGATGGTGTTTCGGAAATGAAACAACGTCGCGTTAACGGGCTAAGACGTACGATTGTGATGAGCCTGGTCAGGTTCGGCTTTGCCGCCCGATGTGCGGCGGTGGCTACGCCCCGCCGGCAGCCGGAGATTATTTCTCGGGGCTGTGCCCCGCTCGGTTCCTCGCGAATCGAATCTACAACACCCATGCGAGGGCGTAGCCCGAAGCTAATAAAGCGTCCCTACGGCGGGGCATAGCCACCACCCCACATCAGACGGCGGAGCCGAAGCCCTCAAGGGACTCGTAGACCAAAGAGTCCGTTGGCCATTCACCTTCCAAAGCAGCCCACCATCCGCTCATACACCTGCCGCGTCACGCGCACGTCGTTTAGGTTGTACTCGCGAATTTCAGCCAGCTTTCCTGCCTGATACAACTCAAAAACTTTGCTGCCCTCGGCTGTCGCGGTT
>DATAOU010000287.1:0-12540 GCA_036265575.1 Pyrinomonadaceae bacterium | reverse complement strand
AACGATTTACGATTTATGATTTACGATTCACGATTCACGATTTACGATTTACGATTCACGATTCACGATCTACGATTCACGATTCACGATTCACGATTCACGATTCACGATTCACGATTCACGATTCACGATTTCCGGTCTTTCTTCTTCTTCTGGCGCGCTTGCAGATTCTGCAGTCGATCGGCGACATCGCGATAGCCGACGTCAACGCCGTAAACTTCTGTGAACGCGCCAACCGCGCGCGTCAGATCGCCCATCTGTTCATAAGCTGCGCCAAGTTCATATTGCAGCGCCTTATATTCTTCGGCGCCGCGACCGGGCACATCCAACCCCTTCTTAAACCAGAGCACGGCTGCCTGCGGCAAGCCCTTCAGCACAAAGCAGTGGCCCAGCATGTTACAGCATTGGAAGAATCGTGGCGTGTTGTCGGCCGGGCCAGTCAACCCGGCAGCCGCCTGAAATTCCTTGATCGCTTCGTCAAGCAGGTCCATCTCTTTGTAGGCCGTCGCCATGTTGTAATGAGTCTCAAAATCCTCACCCGCAGGGTTCTGTTCAGCTTCTGCCTCGACGCGAAACTCTTCGAAAATTTCGGCCAATCCGGAATCGATTCCGCTGCTCGTGGGTGCCATGTTCGGAGTGCGTTGCGCCGCATCGTTGCTAATGCCGCGGACAACGTCATCGGCAACTATGATCGTGTCTACTTCAGCGTTAACAGGCGAAGGCGCAGAATTACTTTCAAACTCCACCGTCGCTGGCGCGGCTTTCATTGCGTCCAATTGGGCGCGGCGTGAAGCAAATGCGGGGTCCGGGCCAAACTGCCGTTCCAATATTTCCAAAGTGTCGAGAGCAATATCCGAGTAGCCTTGCGCGATATAAAAGTCCACGCTCTCCAACTCCTGCTTGATAATCGCCTCTTTCCGCGGCGCAGACTCTTCTGCCTGACTTTCCTGCGAACCAGCACGCTCGGACTGTGGCTGTGGATACTCTTGCGCAAAGGGATCTACAAAAGCCTGATCCGACGCCTGCGCTTCCGACTCGTCAGGTTCATTTAGATCTGCAAATGAAATATTTGTGGAATTGTTAGACGCTACCGAGTTCCATTCAAATTCCGCCGCGGTTCCGCTGGAGTTGTCATCCTCAATCGCTACGCTCTCCTCGACAATCGCAAAACTTTCAAAGCTGGGAACAACGTCGGCCGCAAGATCGTCGCCTTGATGAGTCGGCACCTCTTCATCCAGCGCTCCACCGATTGCCTGCAACCGCTCCGCATACCGTGATTCGTCAGGAGCGAGACGGATCAATTGCGTCAACGCATAGCGCTCGTCATCGATCATGCCGGCCGCTTCTGCTGATTCTGCCAGGCGCTCGAGCACGGCCCGAAGCTTTTCGGTATCCCGTTGCCACCAGTGAATGCGCGCCAGCAGCCGCAATGCACCAACATGTTCCGGAGCACTGGCCAGAATTTCACCGACGAGCTCTAACAGATCGCTTTCCTCTCGAGCCGCTAACATCCGTTCGAGGATTTCACCGAGCACTCGCACGGCTTCATCTTCCTGGCCCAGCTTCAGATATACCCGCGCCACTTCGATGTAGCGCCGATAGCCATCCGGGTCGTGAGCCAGCAGTAAGGCAATGGCGCGTTCAGCACCCGGCGCATCATCCGCAGCCACGTAGGCATCGGCCAGCATCGCAGCCAATGCGGGGTCATCTGGAACTTCTGCAATTGCCTTTTCCAGAATCTCGGCCGCATCTTCCGCAGTTCCCAAAGCACTGGTAACCGAAAGAAATCCGCGCAGTAAAGTCTTGTCATTCGGTTTCAGTTCCAGGGCGCGAACGTAGGCTGAATGAGAGTTCTCAAGATCTCGGTTTTCAAGTAGTCGCTTCGCGGCTGCGCCGAAAGCGTTCGCGGCTTCCTCCTGCATCCCTTCTTTGAGATAACCTTCCGCGAGTTGAACTCGAATGTCGGTATTGTTGGGATCGAGGTCGGCAATGCGATGCAACACGCCGAGAGCTTTGCGTGCTTCGCCGGCGCGCGTGTAACCATCGGCGACGATAAGAAACTGCGCGCGCGCATCGACGATCAGACCCTGGGCTGCGTAAAGTTCGCCAAGTTTATTGGCAGTGTCGGGATCGCGAGGTTTTAGCTTCTCGATCTTGCGGTACATCGCGATGGCTTTTAGCCGAAATTCCTGTGCGCGATAATGCTCGGCAATCTGCGAGAAGCAGGAAATAGCTTCGTCTTTCTGACCGGCACGCGCCAACAGATCGCCCAGCATGTTGACGGCAGTTAAATCCTGCGGATCATGCTTGATGATCTGTCGGTACTCTTTGATGGCAGCATTGATCTTTCCCTGGGAAAGAAATTTCTCTGCCGCTTTCAGAACCTTAGCTTTTTCGAAAGCCATTAAGGATATTATGTATCACTGAATATGGGAGCGGAGTCAAACGCAGGATTGCTGGTGGCACCTGATAGCAACGATGAAATCACTTTGGGACGACGACTTTTCCAGGATGAAAAAGACGAAAGTTACGCTAACATGCGTAAAAAGAGCCTGTCAACGCTGTTAATTTTCATGTGCACTCGCAAGGATACTGCTATAAACACCCGCGAAATCTTTAAGGCAAACTGAAATACGACTACCGGCGCAATCGCATCCGGGAACATTGTCCACGCCCTAAATTGAACGAACAACCAAACCAACTTAAGGTCGCCCAATTCGCCAACCGGGCGTGGTGGTCTACGGCAGGGGCGCACATCGCTACCGCAGGCCTGTTACTTTATTCAGTTTTCGCGCCCCACTCAATTGCGGCCGGCGAAATTTCACTCGCCATAGCAGGTTCGGGGTGGCTAATGCGCACACTTGCGAGCCGTACTAGCGGCTTTCGCCGCACGCCATTCGACCTGCCGGTTTGGCTGTTTTTTCTTTGGACCATTGTCTCATCTTTTCTTTCCGTCGAACCGCACATCAGTATTGCCAAGATCCAATCGACCTGCGTCATTTTTCTTTTTTATTTAACTCAGGCAATCGCGACGCGGCGCACCGCCGTGCTGCTGGTGTCGCTAATGATTTTGTCCGGTGCAGCCGGCACGGTCTACAGTCTTTACGATCTGCTGCGCGGACGCGGAGTTGTGGTTGAATCGATTGCACCGGACAGTCCGTTGCGTTCGGTCAACGTACAACCTAACGATGCGATTTGGCGCGTCGGCGGACAGCGAGTTTATTCAGTGGCCGACATAGATCGACTGCTAAAGAATGCACCAACCAATTCGCCACTCACGGTTAGCATAATCTCCCAAGGCGAACACGTGGAGCGTCCGGGAATGCAAGTGACCGAGGAAGTAAAAAGCCGGAATTCGCCGGCTGGAGTCAGCGGCACGAAATCAAGTCACCGGTTTCGCGCTTCGGGATGGACCAGGCACTACGAAACTTATGCCGAGATCATCCAGGTTCTTGCGCAACTTGCGTTGGGTCTGGCGTTGGCCCACCTCCTCAATCATGGATTCAATCGCTGGGCCAGTCTGGCATTTCTCGCCACTGGCTTGCTTGCTTTGGGTCTCGCCTTGACTGCTATGCGGACGGCATTGATCGGCTTTGCGATCGGCGTAGTGGTCCTTAGTTGGCGTGCCTTGCGCGGGCGGGCGAAGCTGGCGGTCCTGGTCCCTCTCGGCGTCGTGCTAATCGTCAGCGCGTTCGTCGTTTATCAAACTCGCGCGCGCGAGGCCCTGTTCCTCAAGGATCCAAGTTCTTCGTTGCGCGTCCAGGTTGCAAAGGTGGGAATGCAACGAATCATGCTGCATCCTCTTTTTGGCCATGGCATGGATGCGATGCACGTGCATTGGAATGAATGGGGCTTCCCCGGCAGTGACATGTTGCACCTGCACTCCACGCCGCTGCAATTGGCGTTCGATCGCGGCTTGCCGGCGCTGTTTTTCTGGTTTTGGATTGTGTTGCTGTTTTGGCGCACAGTCAGCGGAAATGAGAAACGCTTGCGCGAGACTGGCGATACCAACAGGTACGGCATCCTACTGGGTGCCTCTGGGGCGCTGGCGGGTTTCTTTGCGAGTTCGCTCGTGAACTACAACTTGGGCGACGGTGAAGTCGCGTTAGTGTTCTGGTGGTTGCTGGGTATCGTAGTCGTGCTTTCAGCCAATGGAGAGCCGCTCAGGCGCCCAACTGCCGGGCATTAAGGATGCTGACTATCGGTCAACGGCCCTTCTCGTTTTTAATTTGCTAAATTACGTCGGCAAAATTTCTGCGTGTTTTCGCGAACCACCAATAGCCGAAAACAAACAGAACGAGCGCGACTGCGCTGAAGTAAGCGAGGCTGGGCCAGTCAGGCGGTAAGCCTTCGAGAAAGATTCGCCGGTAGCTGCGAATGAGCGCAGTGAAAGGGTTGGCATTAATAAACGGGCGGTAGCGATCAGGAACAATCGATTCCGGATAAATAATCGGCGTCAAGTACATCCAGGCCATCAAAATCAAGGTGATGCCCTGCGCGATGTCCCGGAAGAAAACGCCCAGCGACGCTACCAGCCAGGCCGCGCCAAAGGTGGCAATGAGTTGTGGGATAAGCACGACCGGCAGCCAGAGTACCGTGAGGTGTAATTCGCGATGAATCAGTACCGTCGCCAGCAACAGGGCCACGGTGCCGAACAGTTGATTCCCGAGCGCCGAAAGTGCAAGCGACACCGGTAACGTCTCCAAAGGAAAGACAACGCGCTTGACGAGGTTTGCATGCTCCACAATGGTGGTGGCTGCGCGCTGCACCGTTTCCTGAAACATCGTCCAGGGCAGTAGTCCGCAAAAAAGGTAGATCGCGTAATCCCACGACGTTCCGCGCGCGCCAAAACGGGCGCCAAAAATTCCCGCGAAAATGAAAGTGAAGATCGCGATCATCACGACGGGCGTTAGGATGGCCCAAAGCACACCGAGTGCGGAGCCCCTGTAGCGCGCCAGCAGGTCTCGGCGAGCGAGCGACAGTACCAATTCTGATCGCCGGGGGAGTTCCACCAGTGGTCGCCAGACGGCACGTCGCGCTGTTTGAGCAGAAATCATGAGTTGGTGTTGAATCGTAAATCGTGAATCGTGAATAGTACAGAATGGTCTTCGATTTTTGATCTTTGGTGTGTGGTTTTTGGGCTTTCGGCTTTGGGCTTGTCTACGGGGCAGCCCATCAAAAACCAAAGACTAAAGACCTAAGGCCCAAGACCAAAGGCCCAAGACCCAAGACCGATCACTGGATCTTTCCAAACCCACGCCAACTGTTACTGTTGTGCCAACCGATCTGCACTTCGGTTGCGTGGATGTCGTTCCACCACTCTGTGAACTCTTCCCGGCTAATGTAATAGGCGGTGGGCGCCACCAAATGATCGAATACGATCGTATGCTGTTCGCGCCAACCGAATTTTGAGATGGCGTTAAGGTAGTCGTTATAAAACAGGTGGCTCGCCAGTTCCCTGCCGCCCGCACCACGATTAAGTGGTCCATAAACAAGCTTGGTCGCCAGATACATCAAAGCGGCCGGAAGCTTTGAAGCCTGCAGCAACGTCCGCTGATCGATCCGTGAGGTGACTTTGCGCACAGGGTTGACGTAACGCGTGATCCAACGATTGTTCTCGGCGCCATACACCCATGCGGAAATGTGACCACCCGGCTTGACGCGCGAGGCGAGTGAGCGAAAACCCGCGCGCGGATCGGGCAGATGATGCAGAACTCCAACCGAAAAGGCGTAATCAAACGCGCGCGCCAGCGGCAAGTGATAAAGGTCCGCCTGGATGATGTGAGCATTCTCAAGATGGCGAGTGGCCGCAAATGCAGTTTCAACTGCACCGCTTAGGTCCACGCCAACGACGTCGCGCGCGCCCCAGCGCGCGGCCAGTTCGGTATGTCTGCCCTTGCCACAGCCGCCTTCGAGAACAATTTTGTTCTGAAAAAATTCCGGTTTGACCGGCGCAATCCAGCCGAGGAATTGATCGGCATAGAGTTCATCCGAGTGGGTGAAATGCTGCCACTGCCAACCAAAACTCCTGGCAGTAGCCGCTTTGTCTGCTGCCAGCAGTTCAGTGCTCACAAAGCGCGGCACGCCGCGCACGATCGGAAAAACCGACTTGCAGGCAGCGCATTCCAACTGCCCCTCGATAATCTCTTCGCCCTCGACAACAACTACTTCATTTAGGTCCAATCGGGCGGCACAGGCAGGACAAGATAGATAGTCAAGCAGCTTTCGCTTCATACGAAGAGATTAGCACTTGAATTGTTTTCTATGGAATTCACGGTCTTGAGGAACGGCCTGAGGTTTAGAGTCAAGCCTTTCTGAAATGGAAAATGAGAAAAGCCAAATGACAAATGGTAAATCGGTAGGTTCGTCACTTGGCTTATTGTCTTGGCGCAACAACGAGGGCCCCGACCAGGTAGGCAATCTCTCCGGAGTTGGCTTGCAGTCGCAGGCTGTAGTCTCCCGGCGGCGCGTCGAGTGCAATCGTCACGTCAAAACTTATTACGGGACTAGTGCCATCGAACTGGTGCGACTTGAGACTGCTGGGGTTTACCGTTAAGTACGGCGAGGTTACCAGGAGCCCCGTGCCAGGTACCTGGTCCACGGCGTCGCCGCTGAGATAAACCGTCAACGTCGCACCCGGGTTCGCAGGTATTGCAACCGTCGATAACTCGCTATTCAAGCCTGCAAAGCGAGGGTTCAAAGTTGCTGCCGAGTTTTGCGGCGGTACCAGCACGTAATTAACCAGCGCCGTTTTGTTTGCTGTAACGCGCACGGCACCGGCGATTTCGACCGCTCGAAAACTCTGTCCGCTGGGACGGCGGTCTGGTTCAATACTAAGCGATTGTTCCCCGGACGCAATCGAGTCCAAATACTCCGTCATCAATCTGTAAAGACCTGGCCCAATGCCGGTGATATCAAATGCGCCATTGGAATTTGTCATGGCGCTAGCCATCACTCGCCCGGAAGCTGTGTCCTCCAGCCAGACATGTGCGCGTGCGGCTGGCAGCAGCGTGCCTTGCTGGTTGCTTAGTATGCGGCCAGCCACAGAACTTGTTGCGCCGCCCGATTCATAAATGCCTTTCACTGCCGCGATGTCGCTTTCGCTAAGCGTGCGCTCACTCAGTGCCGGCAAACCAAACGTCCCATTGAGTGCCTGCGTCGCGTTCATCGTCGCGCCAATTACGCTGGAGTGATTAAGCCCGAGCAGATGTCCGATCTCGTGTGTCAGTGTCGATTGTAGATCGTAGGTGCCCGCAGTGCCGTCAGTTGAGAATTCAATCGGCGCGCCCGCAACTGAATACAGATAAGGATTGAGGACGATATCGGCTTCGCTGATTTCTCCAGTGTCGGCATCGTAAAAGACACGCGTGCGCGCTGGACTGTTGTCGTTGCCCAGGATCCCAAGATTCTCCGGCGTCGCCGCAATAGTGATTAGGTTAACGCCGTCGGGACGATTGGCCGGACTGATCGACTGCAGATTTGTAGCGGCCTCAACGAAGTTAATGTTGGCTGCGGTGGACCAGGTTTCTAAGGCACTGTGTATCGCCGCGACTACATCGCTGCTGGTTGTGATACTGGCATTTGGTTGAGTGAGGGATGAGGAGACTGCGATCGTTATCGTTTTCTTAGTCCAGCGAACTTGTCGCTTAGCAGACCGTGCCGGTTCAAACGAAGCCGGCAAGCCCACGCCGGTGCAGGCCAGCATAGTCAGCAGCGCTAATGGAATCCTAAACCGTCGCATGTTTGGAAAGTCGATGGGCTCTAAGAAACGTCGTGGTCGATTGACCGCGTGCAGGGAGACACGCTACCGGGGGATAGTACAACTTTCCGCCCTACCGGGCCACAAAAACACGCAAGCTGAGAAGCCGAGACAACAAAAAGCCCGCACGGGTTTGGCCATGCGGACTCTTTAGATTCACTGAACGTTACTGTTTAGTTAATTCTTATCTTGGGCGCGGTGGCAGCTGCGCGGCTCTGGAACGTGCCGCCGCTCTTAGTTACGGTGATGATCACTGGGACATCACCCGCGCCAGCCAGAGAGGCCGGCAACGCGACGGTAACCAAATCCTCGCCAAAGAAATTAACATTATTAATGACGCTGGTCGGGGTGATGGCTGTCGTCCCAATGGTCACACTCACCTCGCTAACCAACTCGTCCCTTAGTCCGGTCGCATGAATCTCAAGCAGAGTTGCAGCGCCGCCCGTCGTTACATCGAACGGCTCCATGATGCAACCCGATCCGGCAACAGTCCGGTTGCAGACAACTGCGCGACCGCCTGGACCTCGGGGAACTGTGTAGATGTCCGGCTGAGAAATCACAATAGGCACATAGCCGCGAAAAACTTTTCCATTGTTGTTTACAACGATGGTGGCAATTCCTACCTTAATCCCAATCGGAACTACAAATTGAATTTCCGAAGCGCTAACGAAATATAGCGGAGCAGCGGCGCCATTAATCGAAACGGAAACGCCGTTCAGTTCGACTGGATAAATTGGGTTACGATCGGTTTCAGAACCACCGACAGCCTGCTTTGAACTCGGCGCTAATGTTCCGGTTGATTGGATAAGACTAAACTCACCGGCCGCTAAACCAGCTCCCGCGGTACCGGGCACTGGGGTAGGCGTGGCGGTGGGCGACGGCGAGGGAGCGGGACTTGCGGGCACTTCAAAAGCGCTGGCCGCGGTAAAAAACGTCAACGCTTCGGGTGCTTCCGACGTTACCGTTGGGCTTAGTAAGTAATAAACCTCGGTGGACAAATCAGCATTGCCACCGCCGAGCTCCGCTGCGGTCAAGCTAAAGGTTATGCGCTTTCGTGTCGCACTCGCGATCGGTCTCAGAGGCACATCACTCGCTAACGAACCAACTGGGTTGTTTGTTAATCGCTTAAAAGTGCTACTCGACGAAACCGGAAGATCAGTAATAAAAATCTGCGGTTGGTTTGTAGGATTCAAGCCGGTGCTGGTCTGGTCCGCAGCGGGAAAACTTCCATCGGTTTTGAAGTTCAGAGCAGATGCAAACACCAGCGCGCCGGGGACGTTGCCAGTGTAGTCGGTGAAAGTTGGGAAGTGCCTTATATCTGCTCCGGTCAGCGCTCGCAGGCCGACCTGCGTAAAACTGTCGCCGGCGACGTTGTATACGAACATGGCGAGCGATGACGCATTGGTCGCGTTAGTGTCGCCTTTGGGATCCGCCGCGCGCGACTCGAATGCCAGTAGCGCGCCGTTACGGCTCATCCTGCGTCCGGGGCTGAAAAGGTTGACACTCGAACCCGTAAAAGGTCCGCTCGTTTCGGAGCGAGTACGGGTAACCTGTGTCACATGGTCCAAACCTGATGCCGTAACATCGGCGATATAAATCTCAGCGTTGCCATCGCTATTCGTCTTCGGGGTGGCCAGGTCGGCAGTGGAAATGAAAGCCACTCTATTTCCGCTTGCCGATAACGAGGGGTTTTGCTGAAACACTCCACCGATTCCCGCCACTGCATCAGTTGTGTTTGTTCCCTGGATAAATGCGCCTGGGGCGCCGGCAACATTGCAGAAGAAAAGCTCCGGATTGCCATCAGCATTACCGGTGCCAACTAAACTTCGCGTCGAGATGAAAGCGATAACGGCGCCGTCATCACTGATCGTTGCTTCGCGATTATCGTCAATCGAGTCTGCAGGAGTAATCGCTGGTCGTAAGCCCGTTGGCCGACTACATAGGGTGTTGGTCACTCGTGTAAAGGTGCCGCTGGTGCTCAGATCAAGGAGAGGTACTTCATCACCACTCGATAGGTCAGTAATCTCGGGAACGGTGAACCGGTAAATCCAAAGTTCCTGGTTCCCCTCGGAAGCGGGAGCCGTGGTCGTGCCGACAAAAGCTGCCAGGTCAGTGCCGTCGAAATTAGGAAGAGTGGGCGCGTTCGAGCTGAAGACAATTGTGTAGGTCCGCGACCCTGGAGCCGCGCCTGTCAGTGCCGGTTCAAAACTAAGTACCGGACGGTTGCTGCTGATCTCATATTTGATTTGAGCTGGATCTGCCGGAGTTGGCGACGGCGTCGGGGTTGGACTGGCGCTCGGACTTGGAGTTGGCGTGGCCGAAGCCACCGGAACGTTCCTGGTATTCGTTAACTGAAAGATGCGACGCTGAGCGTAATCAACCAGAAAGATTTCCCGGTTGCCATCCGCATTATTGCGATTTTGCGTTGCCACATTTCCATTGGATTCAAATACAACAAACCGGCCGTTAGCCGAAATGTCGCCGGCAAAAGACGCGAACGAATTGCCGGTATTACCCAAAGGAGACGAAGTTAGCTGTGTGACAAACGGATCCGGTGTAGCGCTGGCGGACTGCGCAGAAACTGATGAATATGCGCCGAACACTAGCAAAAGCAGAGCGAGGGCACAGCATGAACCAAAAACTTGCTTCACAAAAATCCTCCGGAATAAAGACGCAGATACGAGCAGATTAGATGCCCTCGGGGAGCGAGCAGCAGCACGCGCTGGTGGAAAAGAACTTAACACCCAGCAGCAAAAGAATCGACATTTTACGCAGAGACCCAGCTAATCGCAAGTTGGCCATAAGCCAAACCAATTAAAGCTTTAGAGCGACGTGTTAGACACCAGGAAGTAACTGGAATGCAGTGCAAAATTCTTGACAGTGAGAGTTCGTCAAGATTAGAGTCTCGACGTTCCCAAAAATGACTAACATGCCGAGCAAGATTTGCTCTCTCGAGCTTTATTCGAGAATTGTCAGCAGCCAGTCGAGCGAGTCTTAACTTAAAGAATCGCTACTCCCCCGCTCGAAACAAAAGCAATGAGTCCCGACATATCACGCCCGGAGGCCCTGAGACGGCACCCGAGAACCAATCGTTTCGTCACACAGGAGAAAAATATGCGTCAGTATTTTAATAGGAGCTTCGCCGCAAGGCTCGCCAGCCTGGCGGTCAGTTTCCTTCTTTTTGTATGTATGCTCCCGGCAATTCCGGCAACGCCGGCGGGAGCAAGATCGACCACCACGAAAGCCGAGGCGGACGGACAAGGGCAGATTCCGAATATCCCGGTGATCGCGCCTGGTTCAGCTTACCGTCAAACAAACCTCGTGTCGGATTCCGCGGGCGTGGCTTTTGTCACTGACCCCCTGCTGGTAAACCCATGGGGCATTTCAATGACGGCGAGCAGCCCTTTTTGGGTAGCCAACAACGGCACCAGCACCTCAACGCTTTATCGTGGCGACGTGGGCGGCTCGCCCTTCGTTAAGAATGCGAGCCCTTCGGCCGTCACCATTCCCGGCGGATTGCCGACGGGTACGGTCGCCAACCCGGTCTCGACCGAGTTCGTTCTTCCAGGCGCCTGTGCAAGCGCCCCGTGCGGAGCGAACTTCCTATTCGCTTCGGAGACCGGAAATATCGTGGGCTGGGATCCGAACGCGCCCGCTGCGGGATCGACTACAGGCGTCATCGCCTCCAGCCATCCCGGCCACGTCTACAAGGGCCTCGCCTACGCTAACAACGGCGTGGCCAACTTCATTTACGCTGCCGACTTCGCGAACGGCCATATTGATGTATTCAACACCGCGTTCGCCTTGCAGCCCTTAGCCAGCTTTCCGTTTGCCGATCCGACGATCCCCTCGACTCCGGGAAACACTTATTACCCGTTCAATATTCAGAACATCGGCGGATCGCTGTATGTGATGTATGCGAAGGTCGGCGCGGGCGGAGACGATGAGCCAGGCGTCGGCAACGGTTACGTCCGCCGGTTCAACACCAACGGCGTGCGCGACCTGACCTTCGGAATCAATAACGGTGCGCTCAATTCGCCGTGGGGAGCGGTGCTCGCGCCGGCCACTTGGGGAATCTTCGGCGGCGCTCTACTCATTGGGAACTTCGGCGAAGGCAATCCCAGCATTCACGCCTACAACCCGACGACAGGCGCTTTCCTGGGAACCGTTCAGGATGAGTCGGGTAACGGCATCGTAATCGATGAACTGTGGGCCCTCGTGGTTGGTAACGGCGGCGCCGGCGGCAACCCGAATACAGTCTATTTCTCAGCCGGCATCGGCGAAGAAGAGCACGGGCTGATTGGTTCGCTTGTTCCAACTACTGCTACCGCCACTTCCCTGATTCAGTTCTCAACTGATGATTACGCGATCAGCGAAGGCAGCGGACACATTGATATCACAGTGACTCGCGCCGGCGACTCATCCGGAAACGCAACCGTTAATTACACCACCTTTGACGAAAGCATTGCCGGTCATGCGTCACAGAAGAGTGACTATGAAATTGCGCTCGGCACGCTCAAGTTCGCCCCGGGCGAAACCAGCAAGACATTTCGCATCCTGATCGTCAACGACACTTTCGTCGAAGGCGATGAAACGATCGACTTGATTCTTAGTAATCCGACTGGAACCGGAGTTGGGCTGGGGACTCCAAACACGACCGAAGTAAAAATCATCGACAACGATGTGGTTCCTCCAACCACTAATCCCATCGACGATGCCACGTTCTTCGTGCGTCAACACTATCTCGATTTCCTGAACCGCGAACCTGACGCAGCCGGCCT
>DATAOU010000286.1:0-4259 GCA_036265575.1 Pyrinomonadaceae bacterium | reverse complement strand
CGGCTTCAGCACAAAAGAAGAGTTCGTGCATTGAGTGTCACGCGAAGCTGGATGATCCGAGACTGAGCGCACCAGCCAAACTTTTCGACAACGATGTTCACCGAGGCCGAGGCTTGTCGTGCAATGATTGTCATGGCGGCGACCCTAACGCCGACACTAAGGAGAGCGCGAAGGACCCCAGCAAGGGCTACCTCGGGAAGCCCAAAACGCTCGACATCCCTGCCTATTGCGGCAAATGTCACAGCGATGCGAATTTGATGAAGAAGTTTAACCCTTCCCTGCGCGTCGATCAGGAGCGCGAATACTACACAAGCGTACACGGCAAGCTACTCAAAACCGGAGAGACGCGCGTTGCCACCTGTATCAGTTGCCACAGCGTGCATGGCATAAGGGCGATTAACGATCCCCTGTCTTCCGTCTATCCTTCAAACGTCGCTGAGACCTGCTCCAAATGTCACGCCAGTGCCGATTACATGCGTGGGTTTGGGATTCCCAGCGATCAGTACGCGAAGTACAAAACGAGTGTCCACGCCCAGGCTCTGTATGACAAACAGGATCTGTCCGCGCCGACCTGCAACGATTGTCATGGCAATCATGGTGCAACACCGCCGGGGATCGCTTCGGTGGCAAATGTCTGCGGCCAATGCCATGCGCGCCAGGCGGAGTTGTTTCAGACCAGCCCCCACAAAGCGGCCTTCGATCAAAAGGACCTGGCTGAATGCATCACCTGCCATAGCAATCATGCGATTAATAAGCCAAGCGACCAGTTGATCGGCACAACCGCTGGGACTCTATGCATCAATTGTCACACCAACGGCGATAAAGGTTTTGTTGCCGCCGGTCAAATGCGTTCGCGAATTGACGAATTAATAGCTAGTCTCGGCAGGTCTACTGAAATTCTGAATCGAGCTGAGCGAGCTGGAATGGAAGTCAGTAAACCAAAGTTTGAGTTGAAAGGCGCTGTGGATGCGTTGACGCATGCACGCGTGCTGATTCATTCTTCATCGACCGCCGAAGTTGATAAAGTCATCGGGCCGGGCCTCGAAGTATCGGCAAAAGGTTATGAAGCGGGAACGGCCGCGCTGGCAGAGCGAAAGTTCAGACGTCAGGGGCTGGCTGTCTCCCTGATCTTCATCCTGTTTTTGGCGGGACTGGTTTACCTAAAACTCAGGCAGATAGAGGCCCGTCAGGCGGCGGAGCAGTAGCAGGATGGGCGGCGTCGCTCAGCGGCGCTAACAGGAGTAGGGCCAATAGTGATTCGCAAGCGGAAACTATCCCTCTTTAAGGTCGTGCTCTTAACGGCGTCAATAACGTTGTGCCTCGCTGCAGGTACGACTACGGCCAACAGTGATGCGTTCCAGCGACGAGCGCCGCGTGTTCAGAAGAAAGTCGCCGCGCCAAAGAAGCCACGCATCGACTACACCAGGTTTTCTCATCGAACCCATGTGGCTGCGCAAAAACTCCAATGTAATTCCTGTCACAAAGTTCCTTCAAAGAACTGGAAAGAAGTACGTAAGGGCGATGAGGCGTTTCCCGATGTCAGCGATTTTCCCGAACATGCTACGTGTTTGAATTGCCATCGCCAACAATTCTTTGCGCGGGAAAGACCGGCGCCGGCCATTTGCGCTAATTGTCACGTTAAGAACAGTCCCAGAGATACTAGTCGATATCTCTTCCCGAGCCTCGGCGACGTTAACGATCCGACGAAAAAGGCATTCCCGTTCGCCTCGGAGTTTGGGGTAGGATTCCCACACGATAAGCATATCGATGTAGTCGGATTTAACTCGCCGGGTTTGAGAGTAGACCGCAGTTGGTTAGTGACGGTGTCGCTTCAGGAAAAGAAAGATGACGGGCCGCCGAAGAGCTGCCAGGTATGTCACGCGACCTATAAGCCGCAGGGCGACGCGAGCGAAGAATATGTAACGAAAGCGCCGAAGAATCTGGGTGACGCATTTTGGTTGAAGAAAGGCACGTTCAAAACGATCCCAAACAGTCACACCATCTGCTTCACTTGTCATAACTCAGATTCTGGAATCGCACCGGAGCCGAAGGAATGTAACGTTTGTCATAAACTGCTGTCGCCAGACCCGGCCTTGAAATTCGACTTCGATGCGAAGCTCGCCAGTGACATGGGAATTACGGACGCGACGATGCTGGCAAGATGGAGCCGGCGCGGTTCAGCCGGCGCTTTCCGACATGAAGGCGGAGAGCATCCGGCTTTGAACTGCATGGGTTGTCACAACGTAACGACGTTCAATACCGTCGATCTGAAAACGCTAAAGGTGCCGGTGCGATCGTGTGGCGGCGCAGAGGGATGTCATATTACCGCTACAGCCGACGATGGTGGAGCTCTGAATTTCGAAATTGATCAGAAGAAAAAGGATGCTGCCTTCGTCTGTACCAAGTGTCACGTCGTTTTTGGCAAAGCAACAATACCTGAGGGTCACCTGAAGGCGATCCCAACGCCGGCGACCAAAAAACCAGGTTGATGATGGGAACTTTGAGCAAGATGTTCAGGATTCCTGGCAAAGCCACAAGGGCGGCGCAAGGTCGAAGGCTGTCTGCGTCACGCGTAACCGCGGTGGTTGTTTTAGCGTTGGCGATTGTTACCTTCACCGTCTTGAACTCCCGCGCGACAAAATCAATGTCCAACTTCGTGACTGAATCTTCCCCCGGCCAGGAACAAATGCAATTTCCCGAAGGCTTGGACTATTCAAAGTTTCAGCACAACAGCAGAAATCATTCCCGGCTGCCATGCCTGTTGTGCCACCGCCGTGAAACGAATGCACCGATTCCCAGGCGCCCAGGCGGATCGGGTCACTTGCCTTGCGCGGGATGTCATGCACAACAGTTCACAAATTCCGATAGTCCTATTTGCACCATCTGTCACACCGACGTGAAATCCGGAGCTCTGAAGTCGTTCCCACGATTACGGAGTTTCCGCATGAAGTTTGATCATTCGCGTCACCTGAGCATGGGTAGTGTTAATTGCGCGACCTGTCACCGGCCGGCGCGTGGCGGTGTGGCTCTGTCAATACCGTCGGGATTCAATGCACACACAACCTGCTTTCGTTGTCATACTCCGCGCGCCCAGTCCGGCGGCCGCGATATCTCTTCCTGCGGGACGTGCCATCAGTTAGGCGGCTATTCCCGAACACCCGAATCTGCCCCGGCTTTCCGGGTCAGTTTCAATCACTCGAAGCATCAAAAAGTTGCCTGCAACGAATGTCATCAGGTTCGAGCCGGGATGCCGCAGCGCCGACAGGTAAGCGCGCCTGAGCCACTGAACCATCACGCGACTGGTCGCGGACAAAGTTGCGGCACCTGCCATGACGGCAAACGCGCGTTTGGAGGCGATGATTTCTCAACTTGCAAACGGTGCCACACGGGCGCCGCCTGGCATTTTTAACGATCTGCGGCAGATCCATTTGGCGGGAAAGGAACTAATTATGAAAGTAATAACATTTTGTGCGGGCTTCATCGTGGCAATCTTTTTTGTTTTAGCCATACCCACCATCCCGACCAGCGTGTCGGCGCAGGATGGGAAGAAGCCACCTGAGACAATCATTCTCGGAAAAGAATCGAAGCTGGGTCAAATTACCTTCAGCCACGTCAATCACGTCACGAAGAACCGCAGCGTGGATGGCACTGCTCCAATCGCCTGTGTTCAATGTCACCACACGGCGCAACCGCTGGCGGAAGCTCTCAAGCTTAAGGATCCGCCACACAAGACGGTGTGGCCCGCCGACAGAACAACCACACTTACCGCGGATCTCCTGGAGAAAGATCCAAGCGCTCCCCCAGTGAATAGCTGTCGCGATTGTCACGCTCGGGCGGAAACTAAACCTACGCTGGTTCCGGAGATCCCAACCATCAAGGGCGAAACTGATCCGATCGTATTGACCAATCAGCAGGCCTTCCATCGAAACTGCGGCAGCTGTCACGACGCCGTTTTGAAGGCGAGGCCCGACGCCACTGCGCCGGGATCGAAGAAGTGCGTGGTCTGCCACAAAAAGACGGCTGCAGCTTGAGGTCCGGGCGGATCTCGGTTGTAGCTTGAGCGGGTCGCGCGCTGGATGCTCGTTTGACCACATAGCGAGATTTTTCAATTTGCTGTGGGTAAAAGACCGCAGACCGTTGGTTCGTGCCTGCAAATTTACGATGATCTTCCGCGGCACAGTCGTTGCGCTTCGCAGGTCCGGCTGGAATTGAGTTCAGAGGGAAGGTGTAAGGAATTATGAAGATTAGGACTAATGGCC
>DATAOU010000285.1:0-4382 GCA_036265575.1 Pyrinomonadaceae bacterium | reverse complement strand
TTTCCCGCGGATGTATTGCCCAGTTACCTGCAAGGTCGCGAGGTTCCGTTTCGCGTGATCGAACGAGATACATATGCCATCGTCAAGCGTTTGGTTCCCGAGGGCAAGACCTATTGTTCCGTGTGTTCTCGTTTGCGGCGTGGAATTCTTTATAACCTGGCAGTCGAGGAAGGGTGTAACAAGATAGCGCTGGGCCATCATGCGGACGACATCATCACCACTTTCCTATTGAATCTATTCTTTGTCGGAACATTGAAGGCGATGCCGCCGGTCTTGCGTTCAAACGATGGGCGGAACACTGTCATTCGTCCCCTCGCTTACTGCCGCGAAGCTGATATCGCGGCATTTGCCCGATCGCAGGCGTTTCCAATAATTCCCTGTGACCTCTGCGGCTCTCAGCCAAACTTACAACGTGCGCGTATCATGCGCCTGATAACCGAATTGGAAAAAGATATTCCAAACATTCGCAGTTCGATGCTGACTGCGCTCGGTAATGCGGTGCCGTCCCACCTGCTGGATCAAAAACTATTTGATTTCACGAAACTAAGAGCCACTACCGGTGATGTTGAAGCCGAGCTCGATCTCGCAGTCGGGCACACAGATGTAGAGTTGCGACCTGCTTTGGTTTCGCTTAGGTGAAAGCTTCGACTTCGTTTGCGGCTCTGCCGCCGCACAGTGCGGTAAGGCTTCGCCTTACCGAGCGAGTTTTTCTTTTTTTCCGAGGCTCCGCCTCGCTACTGAGGCGTAGCCTCATGAATCCTTTCCGTTGGTTGCGGTAAGGCATAGCCTGACCGCACTGTGCGGCGGCAAAGCCGCAAGGCCCAATCATGTTTTAGTGTGAGCAAGACAACAAAAAAGCAAAAGGACCTCGATCTCAGTGCCTTCCCGCCGGGAAGCGTGACGGAGTTTTCGACGCTCGTCTGTCTGGCCTGTACTTTCGATATTTTTACCACTCAACTGGGCCTGGCGCCGCGCACTGCCTATTCGGAAATCAGAAAATACTCACCAACAGTCGCCGAGCTGACCGCCGCGAAAGCGGTTCCGCCTTTCTTTGATTCAGAGGAAACTCGACCACATTGTCCCTACTGCAATGCCGCCAAACGGTGGCATGCGCGGTTCGATACGTTTTGCATTGAAGGAGGAAAGACTACTGACGCAGCTCGGCGGCAACTGACTAAGTCTCTTCCTAAAAAGGACAATCAGATTGAAGTCATCGAACTAAAGAGCGACAAACGCACTGTTTTTTTCGACTGGCTAGACACGCTGCTCGGTAGTCTGGATCTTGACGACGAGGGGTGGCTGTTGGAAACGGCGCGGGCTTATCTCGCGCGAGTGGAACCAAAAGCGGATTGGGCAGAAGTTTTCTCGGGACTGCGGAGCATTCGCCGGTCGCAACGGGCGGAGACCGGATGGGAAAGGGACGGGTCGCGATTGTTTCTCTCGCCCGCGCTCTACAGCGAGGTGGTGATAGTTCAGTATCTCGTCAGCCGCTCCCACGTTCACGGCGGCCGCACACTCGATGGCCGCCTGACCTTGCAGGATCTAATTCGCCGTTTAAGGTATGGGGGTTATCTTGAGGCGAAAGAAATTGCGCCGGGAGACCAGTTTGAAATCTTCGAGCAGTTGATAGAAAAACTCGCCGGTGGTTCCGGTAAGGTTAAGCGTTATTACGTAGTCGACCGCCGCGATTTTCTCGAGAAAGTAAAAACTGTTTACGCGCACTACTCGTAAACCGCTCTTAGCGCGAGTCGTCACGAAGGGCCGACTAACGCTGAAAGCGTTGGCCAATGTCAGCCCAGGGTTTTGAAACCCTGGGTTCAAAAATTCCCGGGGAGAGTGTTCGCAACCCTGAAAGGGTTGCGCGGCTTTGAGGTAACAAACTCCTGCAGAGTTGCGCATTTGAGAAATGGGATGAGTTTTCCCAGGGTTGCCAAGGCAAAACCCTGGGTTGGAATTGGCGAACGCTTTCACCGTTCGTCATTTCCGATAAGTGTTCTCAAGAGAGGGCTACAATTCGACTCTCTGTGCAAAGCCTCTTACCTAATCACATAGAAAGCAGTCTGCCTTGGCCGAAACCATTTCATACCTTCCTTGGTTAGATAGGCGTCATCCTCGGCCATGATTGTGATCTTCTGACCACCCCACTCCGGGACCGGCGTGCTGGTATTCAACTCGATTGATGTGTAGGAACCTTCGCGAAACGGCGGTTCAAGAGAAACTGTACCAGCCACCGGTCGCCGGAAGTCGACGCTGGCGCCGAGCCCATGACCCTGGTTGCCAATGGAGTGGGAATAGATCATCGCCTCAATGCCGGCGGCTTTCATGTCGGCGATCGTCGCATCGTAGACGTCATAGCCCCACGCGCCAGGTTTGATATGTCTAAACAATGCATCCTGCAAACGAAGTGTGTTGGCAAATGCGCGCTTCAACCCGTCTGGCACGTCCTTCTCGCCGCGACGCAGCACGTAACCCATCTTTTGCCAATCAGTGCTCAAGCCCAGATAGTTGAGGCCGCAATCAATGTGAATCACATCGCCGCGTTGGATCACTACCGACTCATCGGCGACGCTCAGGAACTGTTGCGTCTTCCCAGTCTCCTGATTTTTTCGCTGGACGCGCAGATCAGGATGGAACCAGGTGTCGAGCCCTTTGTCATTCATTTGCTGCAACCACCAATAGCGAACGTCGCCTACCGTGGTTTGGCCCGGCGTAATCACTTCGTTCGAAAAAGCGCGCTGGGTGATGATGTCCGTCAGCTCGACCGCTTTACGATAGTGTTCCAATTCATCCGGCAGACGCGTATCCATATACTCGACGATCAAAGGCGCTGCGCTTACAAACCTCTGGGCGAATTCTGTTCCGAGTGTTTCGCTCAGAAACTTATGCGCGTCGTAAGTCAAACCGTTTGTGGCGCCGCGTGTACTGCCAAAGTTTAAGGCGATCGTTTTCGGATTACGCTCTTCCACAATCTTCTTAAGGGTTGACTGAATCTCACGTCCGGGAGGGTTGATGACTTCAAAGAACCACCGCAGGTGCTCATCGGGATAACGCACCAGAGCGATGCGCTCGAGTTTTTCGCTGCCGCGATCAATGAAAATAAAAAAGTCACGCCGGCCCTGATACGGAACGGGCGGCGCGATAAACGGCACGACAGTTTCGGGATGAAACTCTTCATTCGTCACGATCCACATGCTCACATTGTGGCGCCGCATCATAGGCAGCAGCATCGTATCGAGACGTGTCTTGAGCCAACGCTCGCGCAGGGCTACTTGAGCGCGAACGGAAAGGAGTTTTGGCAGCGGTGCGACGCGGAGTTTTTTCTGCGCCTGCGTGGACGTCGATAACGGCGAGGCGGTCAAACAGAGAAGAGTTGCGACTCCAAGGCAGAGAAATACAATTCTTGCGAATCTAGTCATCTTCCGGAATCTCCTTAATCGGCGGGACCGTCGTTCTGCGCTGCTTCGCCCCATCGGGGCGAGATGTTTATAGCTTGGCGATTCCGCAAACGCCCGCGCTCCAGCGGAGCGCTATGTTGTTTTGCAGCTGCTAATAATTCGTGCAACCACATTTCGCTCCTGACGGAGCGAGGTTATTCAAGGGGTTGCCGGTTGCTATAAACATTGCGCCCCGCTGGGGCGAAAACCAAAAGGTGTTATCAACACTGCGATGGCCGGTGATAACGATGCGTAATTGGGCGACGGCGTCCGATGCCGATGGCATTGCGCGAGATAATTAGCGTTGGCGGCAACTGGCGCCGCTTGAATTCATTGGCTGGCGATTCAACTCGATTCAAAATGTCGAGGACCATGCCTGCGTCGTTTCCCGCCGCGATGATCTCATCGGGAGTCGCCTTCAGCTCGAAATACATTTTCAGGATTGGATCGAGCTCGTCGTACGGCGGTAGTGACTGATCGTCAAACTGACCCGGCGCCAATTCAGCGGACGGCCGCTTTTCGATAACCGCATTGGGAATAATCTCAGCATCGCGATTGAGCAGGCGCGCCAGCGAATAAACTTCCGTTTTCAGAACATCTCCAATCACCGCCAGCCCGCCGTTGGTATCGCCGTAAAGAGTGCAATAACCCAGCGCAAGCTCCGACTTGTTCCCGGTCGAAAGCAGCAGACGTCCCTCCGCGTTCGAGATCGTCATCAGAATATTTCCGCGCAGGCGCGACTGTAAGTTCTCAGTTGCGTGTGAGCTGCTTGCGGCGCCTGTGGCGGACGCCGCGGGCAAATCTAACTCCTTGACCAAAAGCTCAAAGGCGTTCGTGATGGGATGCTCAATCACCTTCATACCGATCCGACGTCCGAGTTCGACTGAATCATCGACACTCGAACGCGAAGAATACGGCGAGGGCATCATCACTGACAAAACATTTTCC
>DATAOU010000284.1:0-8035 GCA_036265575.1 Pyrinomonadaceae bacterium | reverse complement strand
GGCCGAACCTTCGTTGGCAGCGCGCTTGGAGGCGAGCAGGTTGGGGATAGCGATGGCGGCGATAATACCGATAATCGCGACGACGATGAGCAACTCAATTAGTGAGAAGCCTTCTTGGCGTTTGTTCGTATTCATTTATGTTTTCGAGCTCCTTAGAGAATTTGTTTAAGGGTTTCTCGCGCCAACGGCCTCGTCATCACGATGTAGTGCCGCGCAGAGCGCGAAGTGTCGATTCGTCTAACAACAAGGCCTGTGCCAGAGTGGGACCTTCGAAGAGGGTTGAAATTGTTGAGGTTTTGAGCAATGTGAGGTATGGAGCTATTGATCGTACGTCCTAGTGACAAAATGCGGTAACTGTCTAATGACGATTTTCGGCAAGTCGGGCCCGACAAACTGCCGGCAGTCCGACATGTTACAGTTCAGCTTGGCGCAGGAGCGGCTTGTAGCATGCCGATCTTTCTGTTGAGAAAACAAGGTGAGGCTGTGGTTCTAACTAGTTAATGGGTGTTCCATTGTTTCCGGTCATAGGGGTCGTGCTTGCTGTTGAGTGAGTCACAACACCCGATGCGTCAGAAGCAAAATTGCGAGTTCCTGTAGCTGTAACACCGCTGGGTTGGGCCACAGAGGCGGTAGTCAGATACTGGGCGTTTGGCGTAGTAGCATCAGCAGCTGCAGCGAAGAAATAGCCGCTCTTGGGAGCGAGCACGGTGCTACTAGACAGGGTCGCATCCACCAGACCAGCGGTGTGGAGATCAGAAAGGCTGCCATACAATCCGGCCCCGGTGGTGGCATGGTAAGTGGCTTGAGCGCTGGTGATCGAGCGGATAGATGCAATCGCCGATGCCTCATTCGCCGCCCGCTTCGACGCCAGGAGATTTGGCACGGCGATGGCTGAAATAATACCAATGATCGCGACGACGAGGAGTAACTCAATCAACGAGAAGCCTAGCTGATGGTTGTTGGTGTTCATGATTGATTGGTCCATAGACAGACTAAAGATTTTTGGTTTCTCGCGTCGCCGCACTTGGTAATCCCCGTAGATCCCTTAGGCGCGAAATGTCAGCTAGCTCAAATACAATGGTCGTGCCACTCATGTGAATGGTCACAACGCCAAGATCGTTGGGCTTTTAGATTAGTGGTGGGTGGGAAAGCGGTTGAATCTTTTGTGCTGACAGATTTCGTCAGCTAGATGATGCCGGTTTCCGGCAACGCAGATATTGGGATCAGCCCGCTAGCGACGTTTAAGGCTCGCCGGCACTTGCGGCGAACTCAGATTCGTCATCTTCGCGGCGACGTGGAGTAGGGTCGGAAGAACGGCGGCGTGGGATTGAATCAGAGTTTCGGCGTTCGTCACGCATTTGGGCCGTGAGTCCCCGGATGCCGTGCTTGTCAAGTAAGTGCCGCAACGAGCGAACTGACAGGCCCAGTAGTTCGGCTGCATTCGTTTGGTTCCCGACTTTTCGGCGTAATGCTTCCAGCACGTAAGTCTTCTCGAGCTGGTCAAGATGGGCGGTGAGGTTCACGCCCTCCTCAGGAAATTCAAAACTCTCCGCGATGCGATAGGGGTTGTAGTTAGAAATCTTTTCGGGCAGGCGTTCAGGTTGAATCGAGTCGGTTGTCTCAAGCGCTACCGCACGCTCAATTGCGTGTTCCAATTCGCGGACGTTGCCCGGCCAGATATAGCTCTCGAGCAAACGCACAGCATTCTCGCTTATCGACAACTGACGCCCCGAGCCCGCACAAAATTTCTCGATGAAATGTTGAGCCAGGCCAGGGATATCTTCTGACCTTTCGCGCAACGCTGGCAGTTCAATAGGGATAACGGAAATGCGGTAATAGAGATCCTCTCTAAACGTTCCGTCCTTGACCATGCTCCCTAAATCACGGTTAGTCGCCGCGATGACCCGAGTGTCGACAGTAGTTTCCTCCGTGGCCCCCACCGGTCGTAACTTCCGTTCCTGAAGGACTCGCAGAAGCTTGACCTGCATCGCCGGCGACATTTCACCAATCTCATCCAGGAAAATAGTGCCGGTGTTGGCTGCCTCAAAAAGTCCTTTGCGATTCGTGTTCGCACCGGTGAAGGAGCCTTTCACGTATCCGAACAGTTCCGACTCAAGCAGTGTTTCCGTAAAGGCGCCGCAGTTGATTGAAACGAATGGCTTCTCGGCTCGAGGACTGAGATCGTGGATCGCTCGAGCAACAAGTTCCTTTCCCGTACCTGACTCTCCCGTCACCAGCACCGTTGAACCAACCTGCGCAACCGTTTCAATCATCTGGTAAAGCGCCTGCATTTTTGGAGAACTACCGATGATGTTGTTGAGCTTGCCCCGCGTGCGCTGTCCTTGAATCAGGACTTTGTTCTCTTCAAGTAGTGCTTCCTTTTCTTTAACCAACGAAACCTTCTGCAAGGCCCGCGTAACAGTTTCCTTTAACACCTCGTTGTCGAAAGGCTTTTGCACAAAGTCATAAGCGCCCAGCAGGAACGCTTCGCGAGCAGTATCGACGTTGGCAAAGGCCGTCATCAGCACCACTTCGATGTGCGGGAAAAGCTCACGAGCTGAGCGCAACAGATCAATCCCATTCATATCCGGCATTCGCACGTCGGAAATGACCAAGTCTGAAGGCGTCGCGCGCAGTAGTTCCATGGCCTGCTGTCCATTCTCGGCAGCTCGAACGATGTGACCTTCGCGCTGAAAGAGATGCGTCAAGAATTGCCGCATTCCCAGTTCATCATCGACGATTAAGAGGTTAGCCATTGGTGAAAAGGATAGAAGTCAGAAGCCAGAAAAACAAGACCAAGCAGGTGTCTTATTCTTCTTTCATGCCGGGAGTTCAATCGTAATCGTCGTCCCATGTCCCTCACGACTACGGACGTTGATTGTACCACCATGATCGCGAATGATTTGATAAACGATTGAAAGACCGAGTCCCGTCCCACCCGTGGTGGAAGAAAAGGGCTCAAAAAGGTGTTCCACCTGTTCTGGCGCCATGCCGCGACCGGTATCCGAAAAAGTAATCCGCAACCGCTCGTTGGAATCTTCGTCGACAGTGGCCCGCAACGTGCCGCCTGCCGGCATTGCCTGAAGCGCATTACGCGAAAGATTCCAGAAGACTTGTCGCAACTGCTCGGAGTCGGCGTTTACCAGTGTCGGCTTTTCAGGAACTCGCTCTTCGATTAGATGGCCGTTGGTGATTTCGGCACTATGACGTAACAGCGTGAAAGTTTGTTGCAACAGTTCCCCAACGTCGACGCTAGTTTGGATGATGGAACGCGGACGGGCATAGTTAAGAAAATCACTAATGATGCGATTGAGCCGATCAGACTCGCGCAAAATAATTTCCATTAACTCGTTTTGCGAAGAGTCGCCCGTCATATCCGCGCGCAGCATCTGAATTGAACCGCGCATCGCCGCCAACGGGTTCCGAATCTCATGAGCTATCGATGCGGCCATGCGACCAATGGCGGCCAAGCGGTCCTGCCGTCGTGAAGTCTCTTCAAGCGCGCGAATGTGCGTCAGATCCTGGAACGTAATAACCGTGCCCGTCGTATCTCCGCCTTCGGAAAAAAGCGGAGAGATGGTAAAGCCTAGTCGGAGCCGCAAACCATCGGCTGTCAGGCAATCTGCTTCAAACCGTGGACTCGTCTGTGTGCTATGGATATCAAGCGAACTGGCTATGATTTCTTTGATCTCACCGAAGAAGATGGACGCGTCTTGACCGCGAACGTCCATCTGCTTGTAACCGGTGATCTCTTCCGCTGCCGCATTAAAGGTGTAAATGCGCCCTTCGAGATCAGTCGTGACGACGCCTGACCTAATCGACTCAACAATTCTTTCATGCAACGCACGCAGATGCGCAAGCGACTGGGTTGCGGCTATCAAGCGCACGTCGGAACGAGACTGACGTTCAGCCAGGCGGGCCGACAGTAGCCCGACTACAAGAAACGCCAAATCGAATAGGCCTATTGTTTGAGCAGTTTGTGAAGTGCCCGCCTCGATCATCGTCGACGTGGAATGCGTGCCATAACCGGCCAGCACTGCGAGCGCGCTGGCTGTAAAAGCGACTGCACAACCCAGCGAGGTAATAATCGAATCGCGTGGCCCCAGGAACAAACTGGACGCCGCAATGATTACTATGTAAAGCGCGATGTAAGGCGAATGGATAACGTCCGTGGTCCAGTTGAGCCAACTCACCAGGAGGATATCCACGGCAAACTGCAAGCGAGCCTGAAAAGGAAGAGTGCGCGAGATACTGTGCGCCAATGAATAGACGACTGTCAGTCCGATTACGATCAGCAGGGTCGGCAATATCTCGGTCAAGACCGTATCACTGCGGTCAGAAACCCAAATTAAGCGGACCAACAGCAGAACCGTGGCGACAGCCAGACGCCCCAGAATCAGCCACCATAATTTGCGGCCCAACGAAGTCTTTCCTGCTGTAGCCTCTTCCGGAATTCGCATTGGTCAGAAAGCCTATCACAGAGCGTTGATCGAACCGACAAGGATTTTCCTTAACTTACGCGCGCCTCTCCACAAGGGAAAAGGGGAGACTCAATGAGTCTCCCCCCTAAAGTAATCATCAGCTACTAAACGGATTAGTGGGCTGCCGCAAGCTTACCAATGAGGGTGAACAGCGGCAGATACATCGCGATTACGATGGAGCCGATAGTAACGCCCAGGAAACCAATTAAGAGCGGTTCCATTAGGGTCAGCAGGTTAGCAATCGCAGCATCAACTTCCTGTTCGTAGAAGTCCGCGATTTTGCCGAGCATTGCGTCGAGGGCACCTGTCTGCTCACCAATGCCCACCATCTGCGCGACCATGTGCGGAAAGACTTCGGTAGCCTTAAGCGGGTCAACAAAATTTTCACCACGCTCTACGCCTTTGCGCACACTATGAATAGCCTCTTCGATGATCACATTTCCAGCGGTGCGGGCCGTGATCTCGAGCGATTGAAGAATCGGCACACCGGAAGAGAGCAGAGTGGACAACGTTCGCGAGAATCGCGCAACCGCTATCTTGCGAAAGATGTCTCCCAAGATGGGGACTTTCAGAGTAGTGCGATCGATGATTTTGCGTCCGTTCTCGGTCTTGTAATACGAGCGGAAGGCGATCACAAACGCGATAAGGCCAACCAGAATGGCGAGGCCACCCCAGCCTGCAAGAAAATTACTAATGCCAACGACAATGCGGGTCGGCAACGGAAGTTGTTCGCCAGGTCCCAACAAACCGAGAAAAATATTCTGAAACTGTGGAATCACGACGACCATGATGACAGCCACAGCTGCGATAGCCAGCAAGACGACTGCCGCCGGATAAATCATCGCGGAGATCACGTCGCGTTTCAGTTTGACGATCTTTTCGATAAAGGTTGACAGACGCTGCAGAATCAAATCGAGAATACCGCCTGTTTCACCAGCTTCCACCATGTTGGCGTACAGTTGATCGAAAACGCGCGGGTGGCGTGCCATTGCTGCTGACAAGGTCGACCCTTCTTCAACGTCTTGGCGCACTTGCAAAAGGATCTGCTGGAAATATTTGTTGTCCTGTTGTTGGGCCAGAATTTCGAGACATTGCACCAGCGGCAAACCAGCGTCAATCATGACTGAAAACTGACGCGTGAAGATAGAAAGATCCTTCGCCTTTACTTTCTTGCGGCCACCGATCTTTGGAATTCCTATCTCGCGGCCCTTTTCCTTGACTGACGTAAGCGTGACCTGCTCACGACGGAGGATTTGTCGAAGGGCATCGCGGTTATCGGCAACTCGTTCGCCAACAATTATCTCATTGAGTTTGTTGCGGCCTTTGAATACGTAGGTAGGCATAGCGTTGAAGCTCCAGAAAGGGCAGTTTATCTAACCGCTGGTCTAGTCCCGATTGGTCGACCCTGGGCGTAGGGACTGGGGTGTGGTTTGTTTCCGTTGCCGGTATTGAGTCCCGACCCGCGCTCAATTAGCTCTTTCAACTCATCGACGTTTGACGATCGTTGCAACGCGGTATCCATGGTGATCGCACGCTTGTGGTACAGCGTTGCGAGCGCCTGATTAAAAGTCTGCATGCCATACTTGTCCTGACCAGTTTGCATCATCGAGTAGATCTGATGAACTTTGTCTTCGCGAATCAGGTTTCGGATGGCGGTGTTGGGAACCAATATCTCAAGCGCCATCGCGCGACCGGTCCCTTCCGCACGAGGCAGCAGCGCCTGGCAGAGGATGCCCTCAAGCACGAGCGAAAGCTGTGCGCGAATCTGGGCCTGTTGATCTGAGGGGAATACGTCGATGATGCGGTTAATGGTTGATGCGGCCGAATTGGTATGCAGTGTCGCCAAGGTCAAGTGGCCCGTTTCCGCAATGCGTAGTGCCGACTCAATGGTTTCGAGGTCACGCATTTCACCGACCAGCACCACGTCAGGATCCTGACGCAAGGCAGTACGGAGCGCAGCCGCAAAGCCATGGGTATCGGCGTTGACTTCGCGCTGATTCACCAGACAATTCTTGTGGTTGTGGAGAAATTCGATGGGGTCTTCGATCGTCAGGATGTGCTCGTGTCGATCGCGGTTGATCTTGTCGATCATTGAGGCCAACGTGGTTGATTTACCGGAACCGGTTGGTCCGGTGACCAGGATCAAACCGCGGGGCTTGTCGCAAAGCTGCTTGACGACAGGCGGCAGTCCAAGATCTTCGAATGCTTTAATCTCGTAAGGAATAGCTCGGAAAACACAGCCTACGGCGCCTCTCTGATTGAAAAGGTTGGCGCGAAAGCGTGACAGTCCCTTCACACCAAAAGAAAAATCCAGCTCGAGGTTCTCTTCAAAACGGTGTTTCTGGGCATCTGTGAGTACTGAGTAAGCGAGCTGCTTCGTATCGGCAGCAGTCATTTCACGATAGCCTTCCAGCGATCGAAGATGCCCATCAACGCGGACCTGAGGCGCTGATCCGGTCGTGATGTGCAAATCAGAACCGCCCAGTTCCGACAGCTTGCGCAGCAGTTCTGAGAGTGAGATTTGCGGTGTTGTATCATTCAATGGCATTGGCGGCAGCTCCTGAGGGGAAGTCTTTTTTCGAGTACGGGCAAACTTATCGCTTGTTCGTCCCGTTAGCTTTTTCGCGCAACGAAGAGAGGAAGCTTTCACCTTCGGCAGCCAATCGATCGGAATATTGCACCGGCGTATTGAGGCTCAGGCTGTAGATTTTTCCGTCAATTTCAGCGAAGTAAAAGTTCCACGCTTTCTCAGGCGAACGGCCGTCGCTTGGAGTTTGTGCGATGACGACGAAGACACGGGCGCCATCAACCTGGCGCTGGTAATCGTTTATTACCCAGCCGCCAGAATTGATCATCTTTTCGATCACGGTGCGTCGCAAATCTGAGAAGCTAACACCGGCAAGCATGCTTCGCTCTTCTCGTTGCGTTAGGTAAGCAGGATTTGGACGGCTGCGAGCAATGACTGATAAGGTGGCATGGCTTGGCGCCGGTGCTTTGCTTTCTGTCTTGAAGGTGATCTCGCCATTGTTGGCAACGACCGGCTTGTCCCACCCGGCTGGTAATTTTGGAAGAGCGGCGCTCGGCACCACATTATTAGCGGATAGGGTCAACGGAGAATCAAGCGGTGCATTCCGGTGGGCCATTGCTGCAGCGCGACGCATACGCAAACGCGCACGATGCCGGCGCCACCACGCCCGCGAATGTCGTCGATAGCGGCGGTGATGAGTTGAGACAGAACTCTGCCGAATGCCGTGCGCTGTCGAGCTAGCAAAAGGGAGCATTACACCAACGGAAATCAGCATCAAGAGTGAAAGCGCAACTGTACGTAACATATTGTTTCTTCCTTCCTTCTAGGCCACCGTCTCGCGCACTACTTCGTCGAGCGTGGTTAAGCCGGCACGAACTTTGTGCAGGCCTGATTCGCGCAAGGTGATCATTCCGTCTTCAATCGCTTTCTTTCGCAGTTCCAGCGACGAAGCGCCGATCAGGATCAACTCGCGAATGTCGTCGTTTACTTCCATCACTTCATACAGACCGATGCGACCTTTGTAACC
>DATAOU010000283.1:0-4032 GCA_036265575.1 Pyrinomonadaceae bacterium | reverse complement strand
TGCACAGGGCCCCGCATACCCTGGGGGCGTTGAGGATTTCCCTGCAGGTTCTGCTGAGAATTATAGATTGAGCTGGCCGCTGGAGGGACTGGTTGGGATAAGGGACCCTGACCTGTTTTAACACCGGTTCCACTGCTTGCTGTGCCGCCCATTTTGGGCCCGCTATTTATAGTCTGGCCGTCCTGTGCGTGAGCACCTGAAAACAATCCGAGCGTTAGCAGTGAAGCGAATAAGAAGGATGATGGTTTCATTGTCGTGTCCTTATTGATCTGGAGGATCGACGCGCAAACGCAAATTCTTGCCGCTTAAAAGCGCAATCCCTCCTGTCTTCCTTGGCATGCATCTCTGGAAGTAATCCCGTTGTGCTGTGTTGGTTGCACTTTTCTGGCCCTTTCTGTTGCCGTCGGATGTGCCTTACCACAACTGTCGGTATCTTCTTTCGATTTCAGCGCATCGCGGATGCCTGTGCGTGGCCACATCCGCCTCCGCAGCGAACACAACAACGGCACCTTTGATAATTCACACCGGAAGTTAACGTGCCGGCAGGGCGAATTTTAGCCTTTCGCCTTTTTGCATTTTTGCAAAAGCGGCAAGGGGGCGCGCTCACGGTGTAATTATACCAATAATTTTAACCGTTTAGGCCGAATCGCATTGATCGATCGCAACGTTGGACACTATCTAAGCGTTGCGGAGCGATAGGCATCTTGAGCGATGGCTGAAATCATGACTAAGCGTCGGCAGCAAATGTTGATCGCATGTGCTGGCGTGCTCACGTTGGCTTGGGTGGGTTTCCTGATCTGGCTGCCGTTGCGGCTGCTGCAATTGATATGAACTCGCTGAGTAGTCCCGGCAGTCAGGTGAGCGCGACAGTCGCACTTTAGAGAGCGTAAGAGTTTGACAGCATCTAAAAGCTTTCTCCCAAGCCCCATCTTCGTCCTGCGGCTCATTGGTTGGATCTGCGTAGCCACGATTGCAATCTTGTCGCTGGTGCCCGGTAGCATACGCCCTCATGTAGTTGAGACTGGACAAGTTGAACACTTCGTGGCCTATGCCGGCACGGCCGTTTTTTTGGCTATTGGCTACTCCGCAAACAAGCAGTTGGTTGGAACCTTAATCCTGCTGCCGGTGTATGCAGCGTGCATGGAAACGCTTCAAATTTTTGTTCCTGGCCGTACGGCCCAGTTGATCGATGGAGTTGTTGGCGCCGTGGGATCTTGGAGTGGAATTGGGCTTGTGCTGTTGCTACGATATTGGATGCCATGGCGAGATTGGTGAGCAGTGGCTGAGCAGTTCCAATTTTGGGCTTTGTGGCCATTTACAAAGCGCGTGTCATATTGATAGCCGACCAAAATCGCGGATTTGTTGGTTGCTGGGCGCGGACTAACCGATATGGAATCTGTGAAACCGAACGGACCTTTTCGTCTAGATTATCAAGAACGAGGTCATCTTCGCGAGTGCGGACGACTAGCAGGAGATGGTGTTCGCCGGATGGGACGATGACTTCCGCCAGCAACAGCGCGTGCGAAGGCCAACCGTAGGCGAGTAATTTGTGGCGCTTGGTGACTGCGTAATCCGTGCAATTCCCCTCGCGGGGAGACAGCAACCATTCTTGCGAAGAATCATCATTATTTTTTCCCCGCGGTCTTATCGTTCGATTGACTTCCCGGTTGACGTTTAGAAGCTCGGTTCTTCGCATTTCGGTGAGTGAAACTAGTTGGGGGCCATCCGCAGCTCCGCGAATATTGCAATCCTGGGGATACCGTATGCAGAATCGTATGAATGCCATCGGCGCAAGAGATGGGATATCGAAACGAATCCGGTCAATGCCAGGAAAACCCGAGGACGGGTCGGCAAACACATCATAGCTGACCTGATTGATCTCCGCACGAACCTGTTGCATCTCTGCGCGGAGCTTGAGGTGATACTGCAAATCGATGTTTGCAGTATGAGTCAACAAAGAGGACCCGATGAACACGGCAGTGACCATCACACTTATAGTGCTGATGGCCGGTGCCACTGCATGAGTGGCGACGATTCTCACGATCTTGAGCGCTGGACGCATTTACTGCAGCAACGAAAAAGATCCACTGGAAAGACTGGCGAAATCTGCCCGGTAAATTCAGCAGAATCACCCTTTCTGAGCGTCGTCGATTCTTATTGACGAGGGATTAATGACGGGGTGATTTTCGAGCGTGGTCTTTTGGATGCTTAGTGGAATTCCGTCCGATCGAAGCAAAAGCCGACGAACGAACTGCAGAATATGAATCTCTCAAAGAGAGGCGCTTGGCGATGTTGGCTACGTTCCCAACCAAGCAATGGGCGGAAGAAGAGCATTCGAACGTGCCTGAGTAGTCGCTCTAGGTCTACGAGGACATCAGAACTGGTCGAAAAAATCCAACCGTCTGCGCTTAGTGATATGCGGAAAACTGCCGTCATGTACGCGAGCTTGGGGAAGATTTTTAAGCTGAAATAGGATACCTATTGAGTACGATTCGATTGCATCCTGAGCCGCAGGCGATCCAATTGACGAAGCAACGCCGATGGATTTTGCAGCGTTTGAAGCCCGTTTTGGCAGTGGCCGGAGTTGTAATTTCTGCATCAAATTTCGCGAGCGGCGAAGAGGCTTCAGGAGCGCACGCAGCGATTCTGCGTGGTATAGAACATGTGCTCTACCTTTCAGTTAAATCCGATTCCGCCTCACCATTGCTGACACAAGCAAGCGGGGGAGAAGTCACGGCTAAGCTCACTGTGACGTTAAGAATTTCGGCGCATTCGCAGGAAACTAACTTCTTTGGTTCGGTACCAGCGATGGTGTCCGATTTCGATCTGGCCAAAGGTTCACAGGACCAAGTAGTTTGGCGCGATGGAAAATGCCATCATGAGCGCGGGTTTCCGAAAATTACAGTAACAAACATTGATGGCTTCGTAATCAGTGCGCAGCAGAAACATGCCATCGGTGCGCGCTGGCGGGTGATCGGACTGTTCCTTCCGCGTGATGAGGTCATGACCTCGAGAAGAATAGGTGCCAGCGCGGACAAAATTGGTTCATACATTGCGACGCGAACTGAAACAAAACAAAGTCGCCTCTTGGTGGACCTTAGGCTCTACATCTTGCCCTGCGACTTAACGGTCGCCGCTCAGCAGCCCCCGGCAGCCGCGTCGGTCAGTCGCTAATCTCCAGGAAAATAAGTGGCAGAACGACCCATAATGGAGGCCTGCTCGCCGGCGGCGCCGGGGTCAGCCGTTGGCGCAAGCGGAACGGCGCTAGCTAGGGCCGCTGTCTGAATCGTGCAGGAACCAAAAACCCTGGGGATGCCCGGAGTTTTCTCGTGCCGGTACCCCGGTGGGCTGCGTGGCGATGAAGTCCCCATTACACCTTTGCCGGCCGCTTTCCCTTCGCTCGCCGGCGGACTCGGTGCGATGGGACTGCTCAGGGCGGAAGAAGGCGGCTGTTGCTGCCTAACTGACTGCCGCAGAGGTCTCGCGGGAAGAGCCGCCGTTAAGGTTGGCTGCTAAGATTAAGATCAATCTTCATGTTCGTGCGTATCGCTCTTTTGCCGGGGACGATGCAAAAATTATTTTGCTGCCGGAAACGAGTATCGTATCGGCAGTACTCCAGCATTGGAGGGGATGGCCCCGGTCAAGCCACAAGGCCGGGGCTATTCTCCTTTTTCTCCCTTTTGCCGCCTGGTGATCGTTATTCGCGAAATGCGCGATTGATCTGGTCCGAAAGCGGCTTCATCAGATACGACATCACCGTACGCTCGCCGGTCTTCACGAAGGCCTCGACCGGCATTCCCGGCACCAGCCTGACATTGCCGAGGCGGGCAACCTCGTCCGGCGGCATCGCGATTCGGATCGTATAAAACGTTGCCATCGTACGTTGATCGGTCGTGATGTCGGCCGAGACCTGCGAAACGCGGCCGAATATTTCCGGCGTCGTGCGGAGATTGAACGCTGAAAAGCGCAACGTCGCACTCTGCCCGACCGCCACTTTGTCGATATCCTGCGGATTGACCTTGGCCTCCACCG
>DATAOU010000282.1:0-7180 GCA_036265575.1 Pyrinomonadaceae bacterium | reverse complement strand
GCGATCGCCAAACCCGATGTGGCCCCCTACGGAAAAGCTGCAGTTGAAAGTCTCAAACAACTTGGCATTTGGGCCCAAATCGAGCCGCGCGTCATTTATGCGCAAAATGTTTCGCAGGCGCGGCAATACGCCGCAACTGGTAACGCCGAGGTTGCATTCATTCCGTTAGCGTTAGTTAAGTCCGGCGACGGCAGCTACCTTGAAGTGGAAGAAAATCTCCACGAACCGATCAATCAGGCGCTAGCCGTGTTACAGTCTTCCGCGAATCAAGAGGCGGCAAGGCAATTTGTCAGTTTTGTATTAAGTTCCGAGGGGCAGCAACTACTACAGGCAAAGGGCTATTCTGTACCGAGCCGTTAAGGGCACGGCTGGCTCTGTACGGGAGCGTACATTATTGGTATGCTGCTCCGCGAAATTTGGCTAATTTGCGTCATATTTCCTTTCCCGCTCTTTTTTCAATCAAAAGCAACCAAAGTTCACCTGATCGCAGGAACATCAGCGGAAACACTCTATGAAGATATTGCTCTATTGCCCGGACAACGGCGTGACCCGAAATTTCATGCCCCACCTGTGGATGTTTCTGCTTCAAGCGATCACACCACCTGAGCATGAAGTTTTGCTTGTTGACGGAAATGCTCGGCCAATGGATGAGACCGAGCTAGTGAACTACATTCGTGAGGAAGGCGTGGGACTGGTGGGCATTGGCGCCATGACGAGAATGGCTGCGCGTGCGTATCGCATGGCTGACGCTGTTCGCGCCGCCGGCATTCCAGTTGTCATGGGTGGCCCGCACGTCACCGAAGTTCCCGACGAAGCCCTGGGGAAAGACGGTGGTCCACGTCACGCGGATGCAATCGCACTCGGTGAAGCCGATGAGACCTGGCCCCAAATTGTGGCGGATGCGGCTAACGGGTGCTTGAAAGATATTTATGCTCCGGTCGACGAGAATGGTAAGGAGCGCAAGCCAAGCCTGGAGCCATACCCGGCAATTCCCTGGAACGAAATCGATCTCGATCAGTTTGATATGGTCCCAAAGTTTGCGCGGCCTCTTCTTAAGCGTTATGGCTCCGGCTGGCAGGCAGTTCACGTTATCCCTATGGAGTCTGGGCGCGGCTGTCCTTATGGTTGTGAGTTTTGCACCGTCACCGGCTTCTTTGGAGATTCGATTAGATTCCGTAGCAACGAAAGTGTCGTCAACGAATTGCTCGCGCTGAAAAAGAACGCGCGCGAGAATCTCAGTCAGGTCATCGTCTTTTTCATTGACGACAATTTCGCGATCAATATCAAACGCACTAAATCGCTTTTGCGCGACATCATCGCCGCCAATGCCCAAGTGCCCTGGATGGCTCAAATCAGCGCCAACCTGCTGCGGGATGAAGAGCTGGTAGATTTGATTGCTGCCTCCGAGGGAAAGTGGGTCTTCATCGGCATGGAGTCGATCGACACCGCCAACCTCAAAGACATGAACAAGAGTTTCAACAAGCCGGCGGAATATGCGACCGTCCTGAATCGACTGGCAGCACGAAACATCTATGCGGTGACCTCTTTTATTTTCGGCATGGACAACGATACGGCAGGCGTCGCCGATCGCACGTTGGAACAAATCGAAAGTTGGCCCCCGGGCTTGCCAGTCTTTGGGCAGTTGACTCCATTTCCGGCGACACCGCTCTATGATCGCTTAGTTGCCACCAACCGGCTTGCGCGTCCGAAACACTGGATGGACTTTGCACCTTATCAAATGGCTCACGAGCCGTTGAAGATGTCGATGTCACAGACGCACGCGGAGTTGAACGAGGCATGGAGCAGATCGTACAGCCCTGAGCGCAATCTGCAGGCGCTGGAAGCTCTCAAAGAACAACACGTCAAATACCGCGTCATCCACCTGGTCATGCGCTTGTTCTTCCGCGGCATCTATTTTCCGCAAATGAACAAACGCGCCTGGCTCAAGGTAATTGCCCAAAATCGTCGCGCGATCTTTGGACTTTCCAAAGAGGCATTCGGCAAATGGCGTGAGGGGCGCAAGAATAAGCACCAGGTAAGCGAGACGGCCTCGCCGGCAATCAGCGAAAAAAGAGCCGCTTGATTTCAACGCATTTCTTACCCCGGTTATAGTTGGAGTTGTAGTACTATGACCGCGCGGTATGAGCCCCCCAAGACTAAACCGCCAAGGTTGGTTCAGTGCGCATTTTTTCAGCGCGTTTCCTGAGCGCCATTCTCCTGGCACAACTCGTCTGCGCTAATTCAACTTTCGCTCAGGGTGGTGATGTCCGCCCGCGGCGCTCGCAGATTCCTGCCGAACCTTCGCAAGCTTCGACTCCACCAAATAAAGACCAATGGCAGGCGCCGCCCGTGGCGACAGTCACTTCGGCCATCAAGCTTGATACTGCTGGCCCCAGCAACGAACCAATCATTCGAGTGGCGCTCGCCACCGACACTCGCTCGGCATCAATCTCAACCACTGGCCGCTTGATGAACGCAACGGATGTCGCCAACACAATGGTGGCTCTCGATGTCGATAGGGTGCGAGTTGAGGCACGTCTTCTTGGTCCGCTTCCGCCCCCGACAGAAGAGTCTTTCCGGCTCAGCCTTGCGGCGTTGCCATCTCGAGCGGAAGCCGAACAGAAAGCCCGCGAGGTTAAGGAAGCCACGAATGAAGACGCCCAAGTCACGCTGGACAATGGAACAAAGACTTGGGGACTGCTGATCGGCGATCACTATTCGCAACAGGAAGCAGAAGAACTGCGGGCTCGCTTGCTGGATGCGGCGATCGAGACGACGATAGTTTCCTTGTCACCGTCGGCGCCGGTCGCGAAAAATGCCGATACCATCGCACCTACGGGTAACCGCTCAAATGTCCGCTTAGCAGCAGCGCGCCCCACGGGACCTGTGCGCGAAGTGGTTGCTTTTGCTGCCGGCTCAAGCCGTCTTTTTAGTTCCAGCGCGCCGATAATGTTTGGATCGGACGATGAAAAGACGCCGGTGCGATTTAATGACAAACCGTACCGCGGGCGCATCGAAGTTTTCGCGAACACTCGAGGCGCGCTGACTGTAGTCAACGTGATTGGTCTTGAGGACTACGTCAAGGGAGTCGTGCCAAATGAGTTGTCCGCGGGTGGCTATCCACTAATTGAGGCGCACAAGGCCCAGGCAATCGCGGCGCGCACTTATGCATTGCGAAACCGCGGGCAGTTCATGTCACAAGGCTATGATCTGCTGCCAACCACACGGTCACAAGTTTATCGCGGCCTGACTTCTGAGAACGCACTCTCGTCGCGCGCGGTTGATGAAACGCGCGGCATGGTCGCGACCTACAATGGCGAGCCCATCAATGCGCTGTACACCTCCACCTGCGGCGGACGCACCGAAGATGCGGCAAATATTTTCAACGATGCCGTTCCCTATTTGAAGGCGCGTGAGTGCGCTGCTGAAGGTCATGCAGCGCTGGCGCCGTTTATCGTAAAGACTTCGCGCGAACCAGCTGAACTCAAGTCTCAGCAAAATGTGGCGCTGGCTCGAGATGTTGCTTTGCTCGCCATTCAGAATTTCACATCGCTGCGTGCGCGTGTTTCGGATTCGTGGCTTGATGCCGAGGCGCCGGTGTCGGAGGTTCGTAGTTGGCTGGCCTCGGTTGCACGTCTGGCGCATCAAACAGCGCCGACGGTCACCGAAGAAGTTAATCGTCCACCTGCGTTTGCCACCGCCTTGAGCACGGCAGTCTACGGCGAAAGCCGGGCCAACACGCTGCTCAATGACGCCGATGTTGAGTACTTTTTGGCAATTCGCGACGCCGGCGAAGTTCCACAAGCTAATCGCGCCGACGTGGCGCAGATGATTCGCGATGGTTACTTGTCGATACTGCCTGATGCGACACTTCGTCCGCGTGAGCCTTTATCGAGAGGCCGAGCGCTGCATTCGATCGCGCGCCTGCTTGAGGCACGCAACCTGTTGCAACTGCAAAAGGGAGTTTCGCGACCGACTGCAGACGATGCTTTAGTTCTGCGAAGCACGAAAGGAAAGGACCTGCCAGTTAGGGTCAGTGCCGATGCGTTTCTCTTTCGGCAAATCGGCGAAAGTCTTTATCCGGTTTCGACGATCGCACTGGTTGGCGGCGAGCCGGTTGTATTTCATGTTAATAGCGCGGGTGAAGTCGACTATCTTGAAGTGCGACCCGCGGCCAACGGCGCGGCTGCCGATCGCTTCTCCCCGTTCTCTAATTGGACAACTGACTTAACTCCGGGCCAGGCACAGGCGCGTCTCGGTCGGTATGCTTCCGGTATTGGTTCGCTTGTTGACATGCGGGTTATTGCTCGCGGCAACTCGCGTCGCGCGACTGACCTAGAGCTAATAGGGACTCAGGGTACTGCGCACGTTCGCGGCGGCCGAATTCGCTCGGCGCTGGGACTGCGCGAGCAGCTGTTCGTGATCGAACATCGCTATGACGATGAAGGCCGCGTGGTTGGCTTCACCTTTCTCGGACGCGGCTGGGGCCATGGCGTTGGCATGTGCCAGGTGGGCGCTTACGGCCTCGCGCGTCAGGGTTTCACCTACGAACAAATCCTCAAGGCTTACTACACCGGCATTGAACTGACGCGAATGTATTAATGCAAGAAGTTCGGCATGTTTTGAACTTGACCACTTCCCTCTTCTGCGTGTTAATTGCCTCAGACACGTGCTAGTTTCATACCCAGATCGGACCGGAGTAGTCCTGACAAGGTAACCTTATGGCTTCAAGGATTGAACCTCTGCTTACAGTCGCGGACCTCGACGCCTGCCCGGACGATAACAATCGCTACGAGCTGATTGGAGGGGAACTATTCGTGTCTCGTGCTCCTGGTATTTCTCACCAACGAGTCCTGCTAAATCTTCAGGTTGCATTGAGCGAGTATCTTCGAGCTAACCCCATAGGAATTCTCGTGCCAGGACCAGGCATGATTCTCAGCGACTACGACGCGGTGATTCCAGATATTTGCTTTGTTCGCAACGAACGTTGGGATGAAGTCGTCACCGGCGAAAAGTTTACCCGCGCCGTCGACCTGGTGATCGAAATTATCTCTTCAGGCAAAGAGAATCGGGAGCGCGATCTCAAGTTCAAGCGGCAGCTGTACGCGAAGTACGGCGTCCAGGAATACTGGATTGTCGACCGTGAAAATCGGTGCACTCTGATTTACCGGCTGCAAGGCGACAATCTTAAAGAAATTGCCAGGCTCGGAATCGACGACGAAATCACCACGCCATTGCTGCCGCAGTTTCAACTTAAAGTATCTTCACTCTTCAATTTCTAGTTCAATCAACTTCAGTGAAAGCAGCAGGTCAGGCAACGGTGAATCTTTATGTTGTTCCTGATTGCCCCTTCTGTGCTCGGGCGCGCAATTGGCTAAATGAGCATGATGTTTCGTATGTTGAGCGAGATGTTGCCAACGACTTCGGCGCCTTGCGCCGCATGTACGAATTGACCCGCCAACGATTAGTACCCGTTTTCGAAGTCGACGGCCGGGCGTTGGTACGACCCAATGACGACGCATTAGCTGGCTTGCTTCTCTAGTCTCCCAATGCGTTTCTCACGCAATCAAATCATTGGCGCGCTGCTTCTTCTGACCCTCCTCTGGGCCACAATTCTTTATCGCATGCTATTCTCTCGCGCGTGAAGGCAGCGATTGATTCTCCCATCGCCATCGTTGGTCCAACTGCGTCCGGCAAGAGCACGCTGGGAATCGAAGTCGCATTGCGTCTCGGCGGCGAGGTCATCAACTGCGACTCAGTGCAGGTTTACACTGGCATTCAAATAGCGACAGCGAAAGTTCCCCTTGCAGAACGCCGCGGCGTGCCACATCACCTGATTGATTTTGTCCCCCCTGAAATCAACTACACGGCCGGCGATTGGGCCCGCGAAGCTGCTAAGCAAATTGAACAGATCGAACAGCGCGGCCGAGTACCAATTCTGGTTGGCGGAACGGGCTTCTATTTGCGGGCCTTGCGCAATCCATTCTTCCCCAGCCCACAAACTGACGAAACAATCCGGGTTCGGCTCAACTCAATTCGCGACAACAAGGGCGCCGAATATCTTCATCGAGTGTTGCGCCGGCTCGATCCTGAAAGCGCGCGCGAATTGTTTCCGCGCGATTGGCCACGAGTGCAACGCGCCATTGAAGTTCGTCTGCAAACCGGCGCGCCCATGTCCCAGCAAAAAGTTCGCCGGCCGCAACCGCCCGAAAGTGCGCACCGGCTGCGCATCATCGTCTTGAATCCGCCGCGGGCCGAACTCTATCGGCGCATTAACGAACGCACCGAAAACCATTTTGCTGCAGGGCTCGTTCAGGAAGTTGAAGTCTTGTTAAAACAGGGCGTGCCCGCAAATTCAAATGCCCTCGGCGCGCATGGCTATCGCCGCGTGGTTGAATTCCTGCAGGGCAAACGCGACTTGGCCAGCGCCATCGAGCAAACCAAGCTTGATGTGCGCCACTATGCCAAGCGGCAGTTGACCTGGTTTCGTCGCGAGCCTGGAGCGGAATGGTTTGCGGGCTTCGGCGAAGCAGCGGCCACCTTGGCCGAAGTCTTACAGGCACTCCAACCCGGTGCCGGCAAGAGTTAAAGTTTGTTTCACAACCCGGATAATCCTTGTCAGGAGGAAACTGCTGCGGTAGTCTGAGTCTTCCCCCATGCTACAGTCCGACCCGACAGGTATAGCCATGTTAGATGGAAAGGCGGCGCCGCAGAACATTCAGGACGCATTCCTGAATACTGTCCGGCGCGAGAAAACGACGGTCATTATCTTTCTGCTGAACGGCGCGAAGTTGACCGGCCGCATTCGAAGTTTTGATAAGTTTTCGGTATTGCTCGAGTCCGGTGCTCATGAACAATTGATCTTCAAACACGCCATCTCAACCATCTCGCAAACGCGTCGCAACAGCGGCGAGCTGCGCTCGCACAATCAACCTGAAACTACATTCGAGCCCGGCAATCCCAACTCGCCTGAATCGTGACATTCCTTTAAACTCTCGCCAGCTTATTTCATAAGCAAAGGGAACCACGTGTCAGGAACTTTTATTACTTTCGAAGGTATCGACGGGAGCGGCAAGTCCACTCAACTGCGCCTGCTGGCCAGATATTTGGAAGAAGCCGGCTGTGAAGTTGTGCTAACGCGCGAACCAGGCGGAACACCGGTCGGCGTCCGCCTGCGCGG
>DATAOU010000281.1:0-3530 GCA_036265575.1 Pyrinomonadaceae bacterium | reverse complement strand
CGGGGCCGCGAGAGAAATCCAGGCTCGGTTGCCACGGGCGGCGCCGATCAACGGGAAGATTGCCTGCGTTAATGCCAATAGAAGCGCAAGTATTAGTGCGAATTGTCCGATCTCAGGAATCATAATTTAATTTGGAGTGCGACGGCTTGGCGCCGCTTTTCTATCGCCAAAAGAGGAAAGCGGTCAAGTCGCCGCACTCCAAATTACGGACCAACAACTGTCTTGGCCGCTTCCTTCTCATGCTTTGCGGCGTCGATCGCCTGGCCAGCTTGCGGCGGCATGTAGTTCTCGTCATGCTTGGCGAGCACTTGATCGGCGTAAAAGATACCGTCAGTTCCGACATGGCCCTGCGCCACGCAGCCGCGTCCTTCCTTGAACAAATCGGGAAGTATTCCTTTGTACACGACTGGAATGCTCTTGGCTGTATCAGTTACTACGAAGCGCGTCGTCAGGCCATCGTTGTCGCGGTCAATAGACCCCTTCTCGACCAACCCGCCGACGCGAAACGTGCGGCCCACCGGCGCTTCTTTCGCCGCTACTTGTGAAGGACTGAAGAAGAAGACGAGGTTTTCCTGGAACGCGCTGAGCACCAACGCGGCCGCGATTCCCAGTCCGCATAGACCGAGAACGATAAAAGCAATTCGTTTATGACGTCGTTTTAATACCATATCAATAACCTATTTCTGATTTTGCGCGCGCAACGTTTTCTTGCGCCGCAGCAGTTGTAGGACCTCTGCTCCCAGCAGCACCAGGGTCACAAGGTACGAGCCCCACACATAGAAGCCGTAACCGCCCATGTAGAAGAATTGTGACATAACTAAGTCGCCAGCGCGGCCACTCGCGCTGCGTTTTGCTCCCTTTCCAGAATGATGTAGCGCAGCCGAACTAGCACCACTGCGATCGAGTAGAGCCAGCAAGCCGCCAGCATGATCAACATCGCAGCCAGCATCGGCGGTGCGATCGTTGGTTTGTTCAGTATGCGGATTGTTGCGCCCTGATGCAGGGTATTCCACCATTGCACGGAAAAATAAATTATCGGCACATTAATTACGCCCACCACCGCCAGCACCGCGCCGGCGCGATCGGCTCGGCGTGGTTCGTCTATGGCCGACTGCAACGAAATGAAACCAATGTAAAGAAACAAAAGTATCAGCGTGGAGGTCATGCGCGCGTCCCAAACCCACCAGGTGCCCCAGGTTGGTTTACCCCAAAGGGAACCGGTGACCAGCGAGATTAAGGTGAACAGCGCGCCGGTGATCGATATAGAGGATGCCATCATCGATGAGAGCCGCGCATTGAATGCCCAACCAATACCCGCATAGAACGCCATCAATACGTAAAGCAACATTCCCATCCAGGCGGCCGGCACATGAATGAACATGATCCGGTAAGCGTCGCCCTGCTGAAAATCAGTGGGCGCGACAAAGAAGCCAATATACAAACCGGCTATGAAAAGTAAGGCCGCCGGAATGGCGAACCAGGGAATCATTTTCCCGGCAAGCGGGTAAAAAGCTGTAGGCGATGCGTATTTATAAATGTTCATTATCTTAAAACTGGTCTTGGGGATTTGAACTTTGTACTTGGTTCTTTGAACTTTGTTCTTGGTTCTTTGTTCTGGTTCTTATCAGATGGTTCTTTCTTAATTCGTTCAACGCGAAACACGACAAGCAAAGTACAAAGCTCAAAGTACCAAGCTCACAGCACAAAAACGAAACTCAAAGACCAAAGTCCAACACCAAAAACCAAATGCTTCATTCTAACGATATCCGTAGCGCCGCCGAAGTTGCCCAGGGAGAGAAAACAAGTGCCAGTAAGAAAAAAGCTCCCAACAAGTAAACGTTGGCTTGTATGTTTCCGCTGGTAATGCTTGCGTCCACCGCGCCCGCGCCAAAGATCAATACCGGCACATACAAAGGCAATATTAAGACCGCTATCAAGACTCCTCCGCCGCGCAGTCCCAAAGTTAAGGCGGCGCCGATTGATCCAATCAAACTTAAAATCGGGGTCCCGAGCAAAAGGGAAAGGAACAGGATCCAGAGCGTGCGCGGTTCCAGGTCAAACTGCACTCCCAACAGTGGCGCGATGATGGCCAGCGGTACTTCGGATACCAACCACTGCGCCAGAACCTTGCCCAGCACCACCAAAAACAGCGGCTGCGGCGTTAGCAGCATCTGCTCAAGCGTGCCGTCGTGGTAGTCATTTTCAAAGACCCTGCTCAACGAAAGCATCGAAGCCAGTAGCGCGGCCACCCAGACAACACCCGGCGCAATCGAACGAAGCAATTGTGATTCCGGTCCGATTCCTAACGGAAACAGACTCACCACTATGACAAAGAAAAAGAGCGTGGATAAAACATCCGCTCGACGTCGCCACGCCAGGGTCAGGTCGCGCCAGACGATCCAACGAAACATCGTCAACATTGAGGGCGCGCTCACAGCGTCAGTTGCTGCCGCTCAAAAGAACCGGCAGCGAGATTCAATTCCTGGTGAGTGGCAACGATCGCCATCCCCCCGTTTTTCAAATGCGCCTCAATAACCGACGTAATCAGCGTTATTGCGGCGCGATCAAGCGAAGTAAGCACTTCATCCAAAAGCCACAAACTGGTCGAAGACGACAGCAAACGCGATAACGCCAGGCGTCGTCGTTGGCCTTCAGACAATAAACGTGCCGGGAGGTATTCGCGCCCGGCCAAACCCATTTTCCCCAGGTGCTCAAGCGCCGCTTCTTGGCTCAATTCCACACCGGCAAGGCCGTTATTAATGCGATGATTTTCGAGTGCCGTCAGTTCTTCCTTGATCCCGCCGCGATGACCAATGTAAGTGACAGCTGTGAAATAATCCTCACCGAGAGAGCGAATGTCCGCACCTTGCCAACGAATTCGGCCGCGCGCCGGAGCAAGCAGGCCGCACAGGATGCGCAGCAAGCTGGTTTTTCCGCTGCCGTTCGCACCCAGAACCTGCAAAAATGTGCCCGGTTTCAATGACAAGTTGAGGTCACCGAAGAGTTTGCGATCGCCGCGTACGCAGTCGAGGTTTTCGACTTCCAACATGGCTTGGTGGATTTCCCTCAAAGGTGTGGGCAAATGTACGAATTCAAGCGGATGATAACCGAGTCGCGATGACATTGTCATGTTTGTACTAACCCGAAGTCATGATGCAGTTTGAGGGCCATAAGCTCCAGCTTGTGTCCGATAAGCTTTAGCTTGTCGTGGCCCCTGCGACAAACTAAAGGAAGATCTGGTTAAGTAGGGCGAATAAATCATTATTTAGTCTTTCGACGCGTAGCGTCAGCGCGAACTTTTCCCGGCCTTTCAAGGCCGGGAAAAGCCAGGACGACGTCGCGTCGCGTTGCGACGCCCGAAACCGCATCATACTCAATAGTCGCTACGCGACGAGCGACCAGGGAAGAACCGGATCCCGGCGTTGAAAGGCCGGCCTAAAATCGCACCGACGCTACGCGTCGAAATTCCTTAGTCTCTGCTTTGTAGGCTGATTCCTGGTTGCCCACCGGCATCTTTTCAGTTACAACCT
>DATAOU010000280.1:0-8192 GCA_036265575.1 Pyrinomonadaceae bacterium | reverse complement strand
GCGGACCGGCCGCCGTTCGCGCAATATCCGCCGCCTGTGCCGGCAGGTTACGTGCTTCTAAACCGACGCTTTGAGAATGTCGGCGAGTTTGGGTACGCCTATAACCCTGCTTCTACGCTGGCGAGCAAGACCCTGAATTTCGCCTCTTCGACAAGTCCTGAAAGGACGATGCTCGATTTCTTTACTTACAACACGGCAAGCCCGCGCGCAGGCATTGTGAACCTTAACACAAGAAACGGCCCCGTTCTCGCATCGATTATCCGTGGGGCACTTTTACATGATCCCGGCTCCGAGAATACGCCAACTGCATTAGCTTCCCAAGCGATCGCCCTCGCTGCCGCGCAGGCCATTGTTCGGGAGACCGCGACCAGTGGCGCCGGGCGTGGTCCCGCGGTGACCCGGGCCGATGTTGCCCGGCTGACCGCTGCAGCCTTCACAGCGGTGCCTAGTCTCGCAGCCTCGGACGAAGCAAAACAAACGATCGCTCGCGCGTTGGCGGAGATAGGTCAAGCGCGAACTTGGAACCTGATGATCGACGTGATTGCGCAAACAGGGAAGTACGCTCCTGGCACACCAGATCTCAGCAACCCTGCAAAATTCATCGTAGAAGGTGAGAAACGGTATTGGCTCCATATCGCGCTTGATCGCGACAATGGAGCTGTGCTCGGCACCCAGCTCGAGGAAGTTCTGGAGTAGCTGAAGGAAAGTTCAGCTGATAGGTAATGCGCGGCGCGCGTTTGCTGCCGCCAGGCTCGGCCAAACTGGGAGACTACATCCGGTATGTTGTCAGAATGTGGATCAACATAATTCCGTGTTTATTCCACCAGAACAGATCTCGAACGCATCGTGGAAGGCGAACAGCGTTACTGGGTGCACGTGGCGATCGACCGCTTCACCGGACAAGTCATCAATAAACAAATCGACGTGGTCAACGAGTGACCCTGTTGTAGTTGGATGCAGTCGTGTCGGGCTCCACTCGGCCTGTCTTTTTCTTTTTCGCTAGCAGATTCGGCACGGTGGGTTTGCGGCTGCTCGTGAGGGGCTGATTTGGGAGTTCCTCTGTAGAAAACCCAAAAAAGCGCTACAGGCAGGGCGCCTGTGGACCTGATGTGTGCGTGCCGCGCCGATTAGCATTTTCACTCGGATAGGCTGCTCACCAGGCGTACGATAGCACCGAGGCCTGCGAACACATGGCGGCACCGCGGATGCAACTCTGATACGCATAGCGCATTTCTTAAGAAACTTCGCTTGGCATTTTCCGTAGTATATCGTAGCCTGAACTCTACTCCTTTCGCTACTCGTCTTGGACCGGGGTTGCGTAGCGGGCCCCAGGACTATGATCAAGCAAACGTGGACCACATGGCGGATTCAGAAATCCACTAGCCGCCGGTCACGGCCGACCGGACAGTATATTCAAGCAGGTTTCACCCTGCTCGAACTGCTCATCGTGGTGGGCATCGTTGCGATGTTGATGCTCCTGATGGCGCCCGCGTTCACCACCATCAAAGGCGGGACCGACGTCACCAGCGCCGCATACACGATCAAAGGCGTGCTCGACACCGCACGCACGTACGCGAAGGCAAATAATACCTACACTTGGGTTGGTTTTTATGAGGAAGACGTTTCACAACCATCCACGAATCCGCCGACGGTAGGCGTTGGGAGACTTGTGATGTCAGTAGTGGCGTCAAAGAACGGAACGATGGTGTACGATCCGACCAACCTGGGGCCGATCGATGCCACAAAATTAATTCAACTTGGTAAGCTGACGAAGATCGACAACATCCATTTATGGACGCACACAGATAATCCATCCAGCGCCGGCGAAACGTTTCCCATTCGACCCAATGTTGCGCCCGCCTTTTGCATCGGGAATTCGAGCCCGCCGGACTCCGCGAGCCCGTTTCAGTATCCCGTTGGAAACCCTGCGCCTGCTGCGCAGTACACGTTCCTAAAAGTTGTAGAATTTAATTCGCGAGGCGAATGCAGAATTAGCAACATATCGAATTCGCCACAACGAGCGGTTGAGATCGCTTTGGAACCGACGCATGGAGCCAGTGTTCCTCAATCGATTCCTGCTAATGTGGTCGCTATTCAGGTAAATGGCTTCGCTGGCGACGTCAGAATCTATCGGAAATGAAGTCTTTACGGTTTTGCAACGAATCAGGCAATGGACTGGCGACCCTTCTTGACCGCGCAGTTGGCAAAGGTCAGAATCCGCGAAAAATGAAACGCCCGTCGTTATGCAGGGCCGGATTTTCATTGGTCGAAGTGACGTTAGCATTGGGCGTGGCCGCGATTTGTCTTGTGACGATGTTAGGGTTGCTGCCCGCGACCTTAAAAACACAACAGAGCAGTGTTCAACAGACAAGGGCCAACCAGATTATTTCACAGATTAATTCCGTCTTACGCGCCGACGTCTCGCTACCGCCTGGACAGGCTAACAAGGTTTGCCCGGACCCGCCGGATCCGAACGAGCCGTGTAATTGGAGCGATTTGCACGGTCACTGGCTACAGGTGGCGGCGCCCGACACGATGTATTTCACGAACGAAGGGCGGCAAACTGGTGGCCTGAACGGAAGTCCGCCGGCTGACGCCGTGTTCAGAGCAAAGATCACTTACAGGTTTCCGCCATCGGACACGACTTCATTGGCAGATATCGCCGTTAGCTGGCCAGCGGCAGTTGATCCTGGCAATGGCGGTGTGCCCGCAGGGAATATTATGACCACCATTGCAGTTAACCGATAAGTATGAAATCAGCCATTATAGCCCCTTCGCGACGTGCAGCTGCAGGCTTCACTATTGCCGAGCTGCTCGTATCCATCTTGGTCGTCGTAATAATTACGCTCATTGCGACTCAGTTGATGAGCAATGCCTCGGCGATTGCGCGGACCGGCAATAAGCACTTTGACACTGACACCCAAGCAAGGGTCGTGCTGGACCGCATGGCCCTCGACTTCGGTCAAATGATTAAGCGGACGGATGTGGATTACTACGTGAAGCAGAAAGTTTACAAGGGACACGGCAATGGGCACGGCTGCGGCGCGGGACGTAACAATGACTTGGGCAGTGACCAGATTGCTTTCTATAGCCACGTCCCAGCTTATAATCCCGACCCTTTGACATATTCTTCAACAAAGCAGAGCCCGATTTCTCTCATCGCATATCGCGTCAACGAGGGCAATGATGCCGCTCGTTACGGTCGACTTGAACGCATGTCGAAGGGACTGCTTTGGAACGGCGTTTCTAACAACACAGGTAACGGCAATGGTGTCTATTACCCGATTGTTTTTCAAACAGGCCAGATTGATTCCAGCTGTGGTGGGAACACGTGTCCCTGCAATGGGACCGTCGGCCCGTGGGCAAATGCATGGAAAGGGGCAATCTGCAATACCAATAATAGCAGCGACCCTGATTACGAGGTAATTGGTCCAAACGTATTCCGCTTTGAATACTATTACATGCTCAAGAACGGCCGCGTCACAGACTGGCCTTGGGACCGGTTTGACATGCCGACTCGACAGACCATTTTCTATGACCCAAGCTATCCGCAAATTAAAATCGGCCTTAGCCAGATAGAGGCAATTGCAGTGTCAATTGCCGTAATTGACCCGGCAAGCCGCACTCTAGTTCAACAAGCCGCCTCCGCCAACACGGCCTACGGAGACATTGTCGATTTGGCCGCCGAGTTGCCGGACTTCAAAAATAGCTGTGGCAGGGGCAACGGGCAAAGGACACTCGGCAGTGTTGAGCTCCAGTGGAAAGGCGTCATAGAATCAATCGCGCAGACAGGGCAACCCATTCAAGGGGGCGGCAAGCTGTTCCCACCCGAAGCAGCGAAGGGGATCCGAGTTTACACTCGCTACTTCGATTTGAAAATTTGGTAAAATGAACTCGGTGATAAAAGTGGTTCGCTCCGAGCAACGAGGCGCCGCGCTGATCATTGTCCTGGCCTTTGTTGTCCTATTCGCGGGCCTGTCTGTTGCTTACCTTTCCCGCACCACAAGCGATCGTCAGATTGCCCACAGCAGCTTTCACCAATCTAACGTAGATCAACTGGTCCAAAGCGCGGTGGATAACATCATCGGCGATCTGAGACAGGAGATCACGAACGGTTCAACGGCAGTTACCCAAGCCGACGGTACCACACTTTACACGCCGACAGCCACTGCGAACATGGTTCCTCAGCGCAGCGGAAACGCGGCTGGCGCACCGAATCTTATCCGGCGCAGCGTTCGCGTCGATCCAATCCCGGCACCAGGGCGGAGCAGTCGCGCCTCGGCCGTGAATTCGCAAGATGACGTGTCTAGTAATGGTCGCTCGATAAGTAGCACCCGCTGGAACGGTCATTACCTTGTGCCGAAGGGGAATACAGCCATCGATGATTCCTCGCCGATACCAGCCTTTACGAATGCAACCCCGGATTGGGTTTTTGTTACCGACGCCGGTGCCACGGTGATCACTTCACCGAGTACTTCTGTAATCGGTCGGTATAGTTATGCCGTCTATGCAGAAGGCGGGCTACTGGACATGAATGTTGCTGGTTATCCCACTGACGCGGTAGCTTCTACGGCAACGATTCGGCCTGGTAGAAAGGGGTCTGCTGCTTATGCAGATCTGTCGGCTCTCGGAAGCACTGATTCGAACCGATTTGGTAACCCAGATGCAGCTGGAGTTTATCAGGGCGATCGACTGGTAGGTTGGCGCAATTACGCAACTACTCAGCCAAATAACAATTTCCCTGATACAGGATCACAAGCTTTCGCCAAGAACTTCCAAACCGACACGACAGCTACAAGACCGGCGACTGCGTTCTACAATTACGTGCTGAATAACACGAACGGCTTCTTGAGCAGGACTGCTACGCCCGCTCCGAATGGACGAACAGATCAAGCCTTTATTCAACGCCAGCAACTGATCGCGTTCCGAAAGGCAATTGGGAGTACGACATCAGTTTCCTCGAATCTCCTCCAGTATCTTGGTACGTTCTCGAGGGAAACCAACGCGCCTTCTTTTTCACCGTCCACTCCTGCGGGAAGCACAATCGATTACGCGACACTTGCGAATACGGATCCTACCGCGATCAACCCAAATTTCCTGCTCCGGAGAGCGACTAGCAGCTTCACTCGTTTTGATGGCACGACTGCCAACATTGGTGAACCACTCGTTAAGACACGCTTTCCGCTCAGCCGATTGGCGTGGGTAACATACAAAGGCCCTAGTGCTGTGGTGTACGCTGCGAATAACAGCGATCCTGTCATCACGGCTTTGACAAGTGCCGGCGTAAGCCTCTCCACGATCAAAGCTGGGACGGCGGCCAATGTTAAGGCATGTTTTGGAGTAACGTTTCAGACTGGGGGAGGTGGCGGCCCGGGCAGTCCCTGGACGTATACCAATCCGACTGGAACGAGTGCGGCAAGTCGAATCTTACGCTTGGATGAAGTCGCCGCCGCTGCGCGCGAGCCCGACTTTTTCGAGTTACTTCAGGCGGGGATTTTGAGTGGTTCACTTGGCCAGAATACTGGCGGTGGAGTGACGGGTGGCAATGTGTTCCCCGATGTTCACATGAGCAACAGTGCTCAGCATATTCTTTCGATCGGAGCAGCAATTATGGACCAGGCAGACCCTGACTCAATCCCGATGCGTATTCAGTTGAACCCGAGTGGAACGCTCTGGACCGCGTACGGTGTGGAGAATCTGCCGTACATCACGCAAATGTATCCCATTGCCGGGACTAGCCCTAATACGCCAGCGCAATGGGCGACGTATCTTCTCTTCCAACTGTGGAACCCGCATCAGGATGCTTCCACTTTACCGAACAATGTTCGACTCCGAGTGGACGGGGCAATCGGAATTTTTCAAGGGGGAAATGGCGAGAGTTGGGTCAACGGAACTACGCCCCAAATTATTGCGAACGGTAGCAGCCTTGGGCAGTCTGTTACACTACAGTTAACGTCGTCGTTCGCGGCCCCGGCTCCACTAACTAACACTAACACGACAGGCGCGGCGGCTGCGCCCGGTGTGGCGGGACAATTTGCTGTGCTTGCCGCGCCCACATTGCCATGAGATTCACCGGCTCTTGGTCGCAGTTGGCTTGGTCAATAAGAACGATTTTTCCGTTGCTCTTTCTTCTGGCCAGCGCGGTCAGCGCGAGGGCGGCGTGCAATACCCAAAGCATTAACAGCGGCGACGCGACTGGCATCGTGAACATCGCGTTCACGTATACGATCACGGTCACTGGCAATGCGCAATCGTACAGCGCAACGGGATTGCCTCCCGGCTTATCCATACCGAACGCATCACAGCCCACGATCTCCGGCACACCGACTACCGCAGGAGTATACCCCGTTACTCTTACCGTAAATTTTACCGGTAACTGCACGCTTAACAAGGCCGTGACTTTTACAATCAGTAATCCTTCTTTCGTCGGTTTCCGCCTACCCGATTTTCTGATGTCCGCAGGAACGACTAATAATCCGCGGTTAATGCTGCAGGTGGGCGCTAACGGCACGGGCACGACCGCGAACCGATTTAATGCAACGCTCGAGGTTGATGCGACGGGGACTGGCACATGGGTTCCTTACAATCGCTTTGTTGGCGTTAATGATTCGGCAAGCTGGATCACCGATGCGCCTTTGCCTGTCCGCAACTCAGGCGCCCTCTCCGGTGCTCCTCAGGCTTTTGGCACCGCGCAACTGACGCAATCACCGCCGGCGGTGTACATGAAAGCCGATCCGCGCGCTACGCGCTTCGGTATTTTCCAGATGGACACGAACCTCACGGCGACGTCGAGGATACTCTTATCGCTTTGGCCGAACGCTGATGGCACAGTACCTAACGGCTTTGGTGGCACGGTCGGGACAGATGTGGAGCACGTTCCGAATCGTTTTTCTACCGCGGCTTACTACCCGGCTACTTTCGCAATCAATGGCGCGGCGGATGCACGCGATAATGCTACTACAACGTATGTCGATAACGACAATGTGAGTCGACCAGCCGACGCTATCTATCCGGACCCGACCGCTAACCTAAGAGGAACGGGATCATGGACACCTTATTACATGACTTCGACGAGTTATCACCCGATCATGTTAAATCGTCCATTTCGAAATGTCGCCGAGCTGGGTTATGCATTTCGCGATCTTCCATGGAAGACTCTCGACTTTTTCAGCGACAAAAGCGCAGACGCCGGTTTGCTAGACATCTTTACCATCAATGACGGCCCCGCATTGTTCGATGCGAACGGCAATTTCACTGATATGGGGGCTTTGCCTACAATGACCGCTGGTTCTGTTAATCTGAATACGACCCAGGGTGCGGATCTTCAGGCGGTCTTGGCCGGGTCAATTGTGAGTGAAATCGGTTCGACGACCGTTAGCCCAACAGATGTGCCTGTATTAGCCGCCAATGTCGTGAATGCAACATCGGCAACGCCGATGCAGAATAAGTCGGAACTGATAACCCGCACTAACTTGCCGACGACAATACTGCCCACGCCAACGCCGACAACAATCGAACAACCGGACCGGGTCGTCAAGACCCGGCGCGAAGTTGTAGCGCGCACACTTTCTTCGGTCGGCCAAACGCGCGTGTGGAACTTGGTAATCGACGTTGTAGCGCAGTCAGGTCGCTTCAAGCCAAATGCTACCAGCCTTCAAAATGACTTTATCGTGGAAGGGGAACAACATTATTGGGTGCACGTGGCGATCGATCGGTTTACCGGCCGAGTGATCGACAAGCAGATCGAGGTCGTGAACGAATAAGCCGCTTGGCACGTGAACAACTGCATTCGGCACGGCCGATTTACGCAGGTCTCACTTGGTCGCGAACCGCAGAGCTAGTACCGCCGCAGCGTGGGATCCTCATATTTTTGGAGCGCCGAGCCGAGACCGTGCGGCTCGGTTGTCATTGTTCCGTTTGCCTACCTATTTGCTGAAGGATTTGCTCCAGCCAAAGTTGCAGCTCAGCCGGCCTATTAAACTAGTTGAGCTTGGAGTTTTAGCAGCATCTGCTGGGAAACTGGCCATTGAAGACAAGGCCATTGCGCGACCTCCGGTTCGACGAATCGTCGCCTCTCTCGCGCGAAAATCAACTGGGCTAGGGCCTGTTTTTGAGATGGATATTTTTTTATTTATGTCTTGACTCGGCATTTGTTCCCGCCACATCTTCAGCGACCTAGGTCAAACTCAATT
>DATAOU010000279.1:0-4871 GCA_036265575.1 Pyrinomonadaceae bacterium | reverse complement strand
GTGATCGAAGAGCGCCGTATGCGCGTCGATAGTAGTCCGTTTGGTCGCCTTTTCGAGCAGTTCACGGCGACCGCTTTCGCCGCCCATCCCTACCATCGTCCGACCGTGGGCTGGATATCGGATCTCAACACCTTCTCAGCTACGGATGCTTTGAACTTCTTTGAGCGCTACTATGTGCCGTCAAATATGGTGATCGCGCTTGTGGGCGACGTCAAAGTTTCCGAAGCAATGCCCATCATTGAGAAATATTTCGGACGCCTCCCAACGCAAGCGCAACCGGAGGAATTCACGACCGCGGAGCCACCGCAGAATTCGGTTCGAGAAGTGGTGTTGCACGACCCAGCACAGCCCGTTTTCCTCGAGGGCTATCACCGACCCTCCTTCCGAGATAAAGATGACGCAGTTTACGATGCTATCGCCGACGTGATGTCGAACGGCAGGACGTCGCGCTTATATCGCTCGTTGGTCCGGGACAAAAAAATTGCTTCCATTGCCGGCGGCTTCAGCGGCCTGCCCGGCTACAAATACCCGCACTTGTTTGCCTTCTTTGGAGTTCCCGTGCCCGGCCATAAAAACGACGAGATCGCGAACGCAATTCACTCGGAGATTGATCGGATCAAAACGCAAGACATCACTGATGACGAGCTCAAGATGATCAAGACACGGGCCAAGGCAAATCTTCTGCGCGGGTTGGATGATAACGCGGGCCTCGCGCAACAACTCGCCACCTTCCAAGCTCTGTTTGGGGACTGGCGAGAGCTGTTTTACAACGTCGATCGCATCGATAAGGTTTCCAAGGCCGATGTTCGGCGCGTAGCGAACCAGACTTTTGTATCGACCAATCGAACTGTCGGAACCATCGAAACAATGAAGTCCGCAACCCCGCAGGGAGGTGCACAATGAATCGCACCAGAAAACTTGCCGGGATGCGAATGGCACTGCTGACGTTGCTGCTTCTCGCCTCGCCTGTTTTATCGCTCGCGCAAGCAACCGACTGGCACAATATAACGGTTCCCCCGCTGCCCGCGTTCCATCCTCAGGAACCCAAACGGTTCGAACTTCCGAATGGCATGGTGATCTTTTTGCAGGAAGATCACGAGCTTCCTTTTATCAATGGTTTTGCCCGGATAAGAGGCGGTTCTCGCAGCGAACCGGCCGCAAAGGCGGGACTCGTGTCCATGTACGCCGATACCTGGCGCACAGGCGGCACCACAGCCCAAAATGGCGATCAACTGGACGACTTCCTGGAAGCACGCGCCGCCAAGGTGGAGACTGGAGCAGGATCTGACTCCACTACGATTGGAATGACGTCGCTCAAGCAGGACTTCGACGACGTTTTTAAAGTCGTCATAGACCTGCTGCAGAACCCCCAGTTTCGCGAAGACAAGCTGGAGATTGCGAAAAAGGGTGCCTACGATGAGATTTCGCGCCGCAATGATGACACCGGATCGATCGTCGGCCGCGAAGCAGCAAAGCTCGGTTACGGCCCTCAGAGTCCATATGCCCGTGTGCCGGAGTACGCAACCATCGCCGCCATCACCCGCCAGGACTTGGTCGATTGGCATAAAACGCATGTCTTCCCCAACAACATCATTCTCGGCCTGACCGGCGACTTTGACACCGCAGCCATGGAGGGAAAGCTGCGCCAGGCGTTCGCGTCGTGGCAAAAGGGTCCTGCGGTGAAAAAGCCAGAGGTGCCGATCAATCCCGCGAAACCCGGTTATTACCTGGTGAATAAGCCTGACGTTAACCAGAGTGCGATCAGCATGACTGACCTGGGCACGGATCGAAGGAATCCCGACTACTACGCTATCCAGGTGTTCAATGAGGCCTTTGGCGGAAGCTTCTCCTCGCGACTGTTCTCGAACATTCGCTCGAAGCTGGGGTTGGCCTATGACGTAAGCGGCGGCGTAGGTACAACTTGGGATCATCCCGGCTTGACGCGCATCGGTATGAGCACCAAGAGCGAGAGCACGGTAGAAGCGATTCAGGCACTCGATGCCCAGATCGACGAATTGAAAACAAATCCCATCAACGACACCGAAATCAAGCGCGCCAAAGATTCCATCCTCAATTCCTTCATCTTTGCCTTCGATTCCCCGGCCAAGATCATGCGCGAGCGTATGGCGTACGAGTTTTACGGTTATCCGCCCGACTTTCTTGAGCGATACCGCGCCGGGGTCGAGAAGGTCACCAAAGAAGATGTCGCGCGAGTGGCAGCCAAGTATCTGCATCGAGACAAGATGCCTATTCTGGTGGTAGGCAACGCAGCCGAGTTCGGTAAGCCCTTAAGCACCTTGGGAGGGGTGACACAGCTGGACATTGCCATTCCGCCTCCTCCGGGCGAGGCCGCCGGCGGGTCAGCCAAGCCGTCGCAGTAATTGCGCCACCAAAACTTCAATTTTTGCAGAACTTTTACGTCAACCTCTTCGTAACACTCTCGTCAAAAGTTCCGGAGGTGAAGTGTGCCGAAACGTCTATCGTACGTGCTGCCGTTTATCCTCACGTTCTCCGCGCTCGTCGCCCATGCCGATCAATGGCGAAAGACCTACACCGTCTCTGGGCGCCCGGATATTAACCTCGACGTCAACGATGGAGAAATCCACGTAAACGCGTCCGATCGCAGCGACGTTCAGGTGCTCGTGACCGCAGATGGCAGAAAGATTGGTCAAGGCGGGGTCATCATCACCGACCATCAGGATGCCAATCGCCTCTCGTTGACCGTTCGCATCCCCAACCGCTGGGGCATAAGCATCGGCTCGCATCGTTCACTGCGCGTAGAAGTCGAGGTCCCGCGTGAAAGTAACCTTGAACTGCATTCCGGTGACGGCAACATCCGCGTCATGGACGTAAAGGGCATATTGCAACTTGAGACCGGAGATGGTGATATCGAAGCCCGCGGCACAAATGGATCCATGAAAGCGCACACAGGCGACGGCAATATCAACATCGACGGAATATACGCTGCGCTGGAATTGCATACGGGGGATGGAAACATCGAAGCCGACGCTAGAGCAGGATCAAAAATGGACTCCGGCTGGTCGCTTCGAACAGGCGACGGCAATATCGAACTGCGCGTGCCGGATGCCTTCGCCGCCAACCTCGATGCCCAAACAGGTGACGGTCAGGTAACCTTGGATTTTCCCGTTACAGTGCAGGGAGCCTTCAAACAATCAAGCATCCGGGGGAAAATGAACAGCGGTGGGCCGACGCTGGAACTGCGTTCGGGAGATGGAAATATAAGTTTGCTCAAGGGTTAGCAGTCACATCTGTTTGCCGCGCCACGCAGGACCGTAGCCAGCCAGGTCCTCGCGCGTACTAGTTTTCGGATCCTCACTACCATTGTCCCCGGGACCGTGCCCGTCCTTCTCATGCGACAAATCTCACCCGAATCTTTTTTTCTGAAATCACTGACGTGCACTTTTCCGCGAGCGTAGCTTTAACACTAACGTTAAAGCCGTTCGCCATAGATGGGTCCGGCCTGCACCCAGCCTGTGCGGTCGGTCTCAAACCAGTGGTCGTTGGCAGCCGCTTCCCAGTCAACGACCGCTACCTGGGAAACGGTATGAACGATGTACCTAAATCCTGGCGGAGTCTGCTCGATGATCTAAAGAGGGAAACTGATCCGGGCAGGCGCTTAGTAGTGTGCGAGAAGGCCCGTCGGGCTATGCAGGAACGGCTCATTGAACTCAGCGCCCGCGATGAATCGCCCAGCAACTTTGCCGAGCAGCGTGAGATTGAAGAAGCTCTTCGCAAGGTCTGGACCATTGAGCAAAGCCTTCGAAAGCCTTCAACTTAGCTCCTGATTGCTCCAGCGCGGAACTGTCCCCAACCCTTGACAGCAGCCTTGTCCCGACTTAGACTTGGCGAATAAAAGGCGAACACGCGGATGGCAACCCTGCCCATTTTTCCCCAGTCGGAGCACGCGAAACTTATTGGCATCGCGCGCCTCGCCGCACAGGGCGAATCGCTGCGAGAAGGTCATGATGTCCAATACTTCACCCTTCCCGCGCGTTCTCTCCTGAACCGCTGCACAGCGCCTCGCATGCCATTTACATGGACAATCAATCCTTACCGTGGCTGCGAGTTCGCGTGCAAGTACTGCTACGCCCGTTATACGCACGAGTTTATGGAGATGAGGGATGGCGTCGATTTTGAACGAAAGATTTACGTCAAACAGCATGCGGCCGAGATGCTGCGACGCGACTTGCGGCGAGTGAAGCCGGATGAAGGCATCGCCATCGGCACGGCTACCGATCCTTATCAACCAGCCGAGAAGAAATACGAGGTTACACGCGCGATCCTCGAGGAAATGGCTCGGCAACGCGGCCTGGAGATCGGCATTGTGAGCAAGTCAACGCTAATGCTTCGCGACATCGACGTATTGCGCCGAGTCGCCGAACGCAACCGGCTCTTCGTCAATATCACAATTACCACATTGAACGTCGGTCTTGCCCGGATGTTGGAGCCCCGAGCTCCCCGCCCGGATCTGAGGCTCGACGCGTTGCGGAAGCTGAATGAGGCGGGCGTTGATGCGGGCGTGATCTGTGCCCCCGTCCTTCCGGAAATCACTGACAAACCCGGCGATCTGGAGAACATCGTGCGAGCCACCGCCGAGGCAGGAGGCAAGTACATTTACGCCAATCCCCTATTCCTCAAGCCGTGCTCGGCAGCCGTTTTCCTTCCTTTTCTCGAGAGAGAGTTCCCTTCCCTTGTGGACAAGTACCGAAGCCGTTTCGAAAGCCGCGCTTTTGTTTCCGCTGCGTATCACAAACGCATTTCCGAGCTGATAAGTAAATTCCGCAAAAAATATGGCTTCGCCAGCAGGTACGAGCGTTACAGCACGCGTAGTCATCCGCCATTGTCGAACT
>DATAOU010000278.1:0-4158 GCA_036265575.1 Pyrinomonadaceae bacterium | reverse complement strand
GTCAGGGTGCCATTTTTCGCATGACTTTCGGCACGCTCAATCCCGAGACAGACTTCCCACGCCTCCGCGCGCTTATCCGCAACGGTTTTTTGTGAGCCGTCCTTGTGCTTTTCCCCTTTGGAAGGCTTGATCCTGACTTTTGTTCTGACTACGGCAGTTCGCGCTTAGTCGTCGTGCATTTTTATCTATGAAAAGAGGCGGGGGCGGAAACGAACCCGCGCATAGATTCACCCGCCGTGAAGCTATCCATTTGCCCTTGGTTACAAAGACAAGTCACAACATCATCGACATCGACGAATGTTGTGAGTTTGTTGTGACTATTCCAAGCCTCAGAAAAGACGCCCGCGGACGTTCGCCATTCTGGATTTGCTGCTACACAAGCGCAACCAGCCAACGGCTCCAGAAATCAACGAAGACCACAATCAAACAGTTCAAAGGCGAGAAGCGCAAGGACAGTTCGCCCAAAACTGCCGCTGACAAAAGAGCGGAAGCTTGGGAAGTCTGCCTTGCAATCGAGCGCGCCGAAAACCACGCGAGGAATGGTACGCTGACAGAGCAGCAGGTCAAAAAGATTATCAGTGAGATTGTAGAACGTACGACGGGCGAACCGCTGCACAATTACAAGGTTCGCGATTGGCTGAACCATTGGCTCGACATGAAAGAGCAGGTGCGCTCGGGCAAAACGATGGATCGTTATCGCCAGGTAATTCGAGACTTCATTGCGTCGCTCGGCAGCCGCGCAAATCTGGCGCTGACGCACATCATGCCGAAAGATGTTCTCACCTATCGTAATTCGATCATCGCGGCCAACAAGACAGCTCGTACGGCCAATCTTTCAATTAAAGTTGTGAGCGCCGCAGTGAACGCTGCAGTGCGGCAAGGATACATTTCGAGCAATCCTGCGAGTGCCGTTGAAAGCTTGCCAGTGAAAGCGGAGGAACGGGCGACGTTTACTTCGGCGCAAATAGCAAAGCTCGTGCGAGCGGCGGACGGCGATTGGCGCCCTGCAATTCTTCTGGGCTATTACAGTGGCGCACGGCTTGGCGACGTTGCCAACATGCAATGGGATGCGATTGATTGGCGTAACACCCGCTATCTTGCCTTACCGGTTAGTCTTCGTCGCTATCCGGCCTTACCTGTACGCCAAGACTGTTAATGTTCAGAACGTTCAACGTGAACGGTATTTGGTTGCCTTTGTCGTCCCAGCTGTGCAGTACGCTTGAACTCGCCGTCATGTGCCGATGCGCCTGAGCGTGCTTGATAATCTTAGCACCAGACATATTCGCGAACGTCTCGGCGGCTTTGCGGACCGCGGCGGACAGACCGATCCGAGTTTCACGACTATTCTCTGCCAGTACCTCACTGAGGACATCAGAACCTTTGCGGACATTTGCGGACAGCGCGGCTGGAGAGGTAGCAACGGCATCGGCTTTGTCCTGCTGAGCTTTAGCCAGCCACTTCTCGCGTGAACAACGCTTCATCGCTCGTTGAGTAAATCGCTCTTGTTCATCTGGGGGCAGGCCGCGGGCCGCTTGTCTGGCGGCTGGGCGAATCCCAATCGCAACGGCGGCAGCTCTAAGGCCAGCCCAATCAATTTCTTCACGTTTCAAAGTGACGAAGTCTAACGCAAGACGCTAGCGACTCCAAGTTTGACAGCCTTAGCACAAGCACACGGGCGATTTTCAAATGACCGTAGGCGTTACACGTGAAACAAAAAGCCGCCACACGGTAAAGCGTGACGGCTGATTGATTATGGTAGGTGCGGCTGACCGAATCGCGCCAAGGGACGGCGGCTTCGTGCGCTAATTGATCAATTGATCTATCCAAGCGGAGGATGAACACTAAAAAGAATACCAGAAAAAGCAGACGCTATGAAAACACCTTCCCAACTAAACACGCTCAGTATTGAAGATCACTCAGGCGATAGAGAATCGGCGAGATTTCTCTCCTCGGGCACGTTGGCAGCGGGGGTAACAATTCTTCTGTTTACTCTCGTCCACGCTGAGCCCGCCGCGGAGCCGCCCGATTTCTGTGAACGAACTGCCCAGGCCGCCTTGACGTCCTGTCGCAGGGCTGCCGAGAGTGATTTTTGGGTCGCATGGGGAAAGTGCGTTAACCTTACGGACCCTCCCGCACGGGAGAGTTGTCGGAATCAGGCATCGGCGGATCTGAACGACACATGGCAAACCTGCGAGGCACAGAAGGACGCGCGGTTGGCAGCGTGCGAGCGGCTCGGCCCAGCAGCGTACGACCCCGTGATCGATCCGTCGAACTTTGTCGCGCGGGTCGATAATCCCTATTTTCCATTAACGCCGGGCACGACCTTCGTCTACGAGGGCCAAACCGCGGAGGGTTTTGAACACGACGAGTTCGCCGTGACGCACCATACTAGAGTGATCCTCGGCGTTAGGTGCGTCGAAGTTCACGATACAGTCAAGACGGACGGCCAATTGACGGAAGATACGCTCGATTGGTTCGCCCAAGACAGAGATGGCAATGTCTGGTACTTCGGAGAAAACACCCACGAGCTCGAGGATGGCTTGATCACTACCATTGAGGGCACCTTCATGGCTGGTGTCAATGGCGACAAGCCGGGAATTATTATGAAAGCCCATCCGGTCATCGGCGATTTTTACCGTCAGGAATTTTCTTTAAACAATGCCGAGGATTTCGCGGAAACACGCAGTCTGACGCAAACAGTCCACGTACCAACTGGGACGTTCCACAATTGCCTGAAATCGAAAGAGACCACGCCCTTGGAAACCGACCTCCTCGAATACAAGTTCTACGCTCCAGGGGTCGGAAATATCCTGACGGTCGATGCCAGAACGGGAGACAGGGTCGAATTGGTGCGGATCAGACGAGAATGAGTGATAAGGTTTCTCAACTCTATGAGCGCGCTTTGAGGAATCTAAAGAACAGCATCAGCCGCGCTTGGGCTAGACGCAACGAATCGCGGATTCGAGTTTCACAAACGCCGCCAATTTTTCATCCTCTCGCACAACGAAGCGCGATGCGCATGCGGATGAAAAGCTGACTGCGTTTTTGGAACTGGAAGCGGCGACTTGGACTCACTCCTTGGGTCGGACATACGAATAAACTCATAGGGGATTTTTTCCTGAAAAATCAGGGGCTTTCCCCGATAGGCAGTCGAGCTGCCAGTAGTAATATTCTTTACTTCAAACCGTGAACCCCAGGATCGCGATTTTTTGGCCACATGCAGCCCGGCCAGCTGCAAGGACCAAATCAAAACGAACGCCGCCGAAGAACGACTGCTCGTCATTCGAACTCTCGATCGGCAACGGCGACGTGCACGGCACAGCCACCTATCGGCCATGAAAGCACTTGTTACTATCCGCGTTGGCTGGCTCGAGATCTGGTACGGTTGCCAAGGCGAGCCATCAGGTTGCCCGGTCTGGCGGGCGCTACGTCGCGCCGGTCACACATACCTTAGGGTGCGCCCGCATAATGTCCGGTCCGAGCTGACTAATGAATGTTTCTTTTTACCGCCCCGCGTCCGCGGTTTTATTACGCGTTTCGACAGGTTCCCCGCGCCGCGTCTGTTTCGACCACTCTTTTTCTGGCCGTTCAAATTCGAAATCGAACTACCGCTATGAACACACAAGACAAACCCAAAAACATTCAGGGAGTGGAAGGCAATCATGGAACAACCCTACGAACAAGTGTGGACTAACCACTACCAACAAAGCAAACCCACGACAGGCGCGCAGAAGCCGGATGTTTGCGGGTGCCATGGGGAACATCTTGAAGGCTGTCCCAACGCTGGCGGATCATTCAAACCGACGACAGGGCAGGAGTGGACGGCAGAAAAACTTTACGAAGCCGTGTGTCTCAAAGGCTACTATAACTTCGCGCAAGAACTCAACGCCAGCATCGCCGCCGAGCGGAAGGCGTCTGACAAGATTGCCGAAAACGCAAGGCAACTGCATATCTACAATCAGCAACTCCGCTCACAACTGATAGTTCAACAAAAGCTTAGGCATTTACTATCAGCAGCGCCGTCCTCGTGACCCAGCTCGACCCTTGGGATCAGAGTAACAACAGATTGAAGACCGTCTCATGTCGTAACCATCTGGACCAGCACCGGCACGCTGATGGCACAAGCCTCGCTATTTCCTAGAACGAAGTGACACAATG
>DATAOU010000277.1:0-13746 GCA_036265575.1 Pyrinomonadaceae bacterium | reverse complement strand
AAACTGGCGGAAGTGTCTAGCGGCGGCTTTGATTGGGTGCTAAGTAGCGCAGTGCTTCACTTCGCGCGCGACGAAGAGCACTGGCAGGCGATGGTTACTGAGATGTGGCAAGTGCTCAGGCCCGGCGGCATTTTCTTCGCGCGCCTCGCGTCAACAATCGGAATGGAAGATAAGGTCAAGCTGATTGAAGGGCGGCGCTACCATCTCCCTGACGGGTCAGATCGTTTCCTGGTTGATGAAGCGATGTTGCAAAAAGTAACTGCCGACCTCGGCGGCCATTTTGTTGAGCCGATCAAGACGACAATCGTGGAGGGTCTACGAGCGATGACGACTTGGGTGGTGAAGAAGAGTGCTGAGTGCTGACTGCTGACGTGAGCGTCAAGAAGTTTAGAGTACAACCTTCAGGTTGCTCTTGCGCTGGTAAGAAGCAAGCTAAAGCTTGGACTCTGAACTTCTCGATTCCGACAAACCCTTCCCCTCTTTCCCCTTCCCAAAGGGAAGGGGGAGAATAACTACAAATCGAAGCCACCGCTTTTGCAAATCGGCGCACGTGACCTGGTCAGTCCCATTCACGATTCACGGTTTAGCAGTTTTCTGCTTTTTCGGTATCAACGGTAGCAATTGACCGGCTTCAAGTGCGCGGCCTTCCTCGATGCTCTGCTTGTCAACTACGAATTGCGTGCGCCGCGTCACTCGTGCCAGCATTCTTTTGATAGTTCTATCGTCAAGTTTTGAAACGTCGACTCCTGACGATACAAGTTCAGCTCGTACCCGCGCCGCGCGATTCAGACCGCGATCATAAACATCCGGATAAATGTGCAGTACGCCGCCTTCGACCACCAGCGTGTCGTAATTGATATCAACCGGCAGTGGTTCGTCCAGTTTTGCATAGAGCGTTCTGAAGCTGCGTTTGGCTGCTTCAATTTGCTTCGCCGAAATCGGCACGCCGCGCGCGGCAATTATCTTTTCCGACAGATCGTAAAGCTCTGAACGCAGCACCCGCACGCATCCATGCGAAACCAGGTTACCGACGTCGTTTGCGCCGGCCGCCTGGTGAATTAGATAACTACCACCGAGCGGAATTTTGATTTTGCCAAGCGGGTTGCGCGGGTCGCTTGCCTTGATCACTTCACCGGGTTTCACTCCTTTGTGACTGCTTACCCAATCGCTGTCAGGCGGTATCCAGGCGGGGTTCCAGATCACTTCGGTGGCTTCACGCTCACCGATGTAGATGGGATATTCTTTCATACCGACGCCGACGTAGTAAGACTTTACTTCTTTACCGTTCTGCCAGAGCGTGAGACGAAACGAAGGGACATTCAATGTCAGGCGAATGTCGGGTTGATTCGGTTCAAAATCGGCAGTCTCAATATGTCCGCCAGTCAATTTGTCTGAACGTTCTGACTCTAAGCGATCACTCGCCGTCTGCGCGCGCGCGTTTGACCAACCTGCCAACAAAAGCAGCGAAAGTAAACAGGCGACGCTGACGACACGAAGTAAAACTAATCCCTTTGGTTGTTGTTTACACATAGTTCGATTTGCATAGGCCCTGAACCAATCAGCACCGGGTTTAAGACGTTTCTTGGGGAGTGGTGAAACCAGCTTAAGGGAGTCGCAGGCAAAGAAGCAATCGAGTGCGCCGAAAATCAGTCCGCGTTAGCGGATGAGTGATTGTCGCGGATGATTCATCTCTAAAAGCCACTTAAAAAAAGAGGCGAGCCGCGCCCGCCTCAAAGAAGTTCTGGTTAACTAAATACTCATCACGTATTACTGTTTTTGTTTGTCATCCGGTGCCTGCCATGCCGGCGATGCCGGCGATGACGGCGCCAATGTCCACGGCGATGGCGACGGCCGTGCATGCTCATGTTGTCATGCCGTTCCATGGTCGTGCTGCTGTTCGAGTTTTGTGCCGAAGCACTCTCAATTGCCAAGCCACCGAAACCGATTGTGGCTATGAGCGCTAGAACGAAGAAAAATCTTTTCATATTTTAGCTCCCGGAGAATTAAGTTATACGAGTGGGGAAACCGCCGAAATTTATTCCTACCCGCCCCCGAAGTCAACGAGTTTTTCGTGTTCCAAGTGAGGTTTTAGGATCCTAACGGGAGTTCGAATTTTGCTTTTCTGTTGTCCCTTTTGCGACCTTGGGTGCAGCTGCCACTAACTCCGCCAGTCGCTTTGCCTCAGCCTTAAACAGTGGCGACTGGCACCCAGCCACTAGTTCCTGATAGACCGTTAGGTGTTCGGCCGCACGCATACGTTTCGCGTTTGCTTTTTCAGAATCGCCACTCTCAGACGCCTCCTGGCCCACAGCCAACAGCGATTCAATATAGACCGGGCCGAGCCAAAGCCGGCTTACCACCGACTCGGTGCTGGAAACCAAGTCCAACGCCTCTGCGCACAAACGTTCGGCTTCTGATACTTCACCGCGAGCGAGTCGCACCTGCGCCAGGGTACGGCGGCCCTCCGCGCGGGTGTAAAGCAAGCCCAGCGTCTCGGCTTGTGCAAAGTTTTCCTCCGCAAGCGTCAAGGCTTGTTCCAGAAAACTACCGCCGCGCCTGGAGAGAAAGACCGCGTAGTTACCTTTCATCAAGGCTATCAGTCGAACCTCGCCGATAGACTCACCGAGTGCAATTCCCTCAACGAACTCGCGCTCAGCTCTTGCTTCGTCGAGGTACGTTGCAGACAGCGAAGCGCACATGTGGCTCCAACCGCGCCGCTCGCGCGAGTGAATTCTTTCGGCGATTTCGCGCTCGCGCATCGCATAGTTCAGGGCCTCGGCAAACTCCCCGCGGTTCATTGCATTTTCCCCGAGGTATTCCAGGCCCAATGCCTGCGCAAAAGGGATGTTGTGCGCGGTGCCAAATTCTCCCGACTTGCGGGCCCAAACATCGCCATCACTGAACAGCCCCGAATGCTGGTAGGCGCCCGCCAGATATCCATACAGCATTGTAATGATCGAGGCTTCCTGTGCCGTTACTGTTTCCGCTGCTGCTACCGGCCCCACCAGTTCAGCCGCGCGCGACAGCAACTCAACAGCTTTCTTGTGTCGTCCGGCGAGATGATGAAAACGACCTTCAGTGGCCAACGCGTGGGCAGTTTCGAGCGGGTGCGTCACCGGGTCAAGCACTTGCAACGCTTCGCGCAAATGGACCAGGCCGCGCTGGTCACCAATAGTTACTAAGGAACTCGCAGCCTGACACTGCAAACGCGCGCGGACTTGCGGATCAGTAGTAAGTGCGAGCGCGCGTTCAAAGTGTTCTCCGGCAGCAAGCATTTCTCCCTGCAGCAAATAGACCTTGCCGATCTCTTCCTCCAACGCCAACTGTTCATCAACCAAATCCAACGCTTCGGCACAATCGCGTGCTCGCCCAAACGCAACGATTGCTTCGTCAAAGGCGGAAAGTCGTTCCGCTCCGGCCGCCGCCTGTTTTGCATATTTCAAGCCGCTTTCATAGTCAGCGGCCTGAATGTAATGATGGGCCAACTTTTCGACGGCGCAGTGTGACGAGGGCGTGCGGGTGCGCTCCAAACCTTCGGCAGCCTGGCGATGCAACCGCCGCCGGCGAATCGGGTTCAGCTCTTCATAAAGCACTTCGCGGATCTTGTCGTGAGTAAAAGTAAACGAGTCGCTGCGGTTGGCTGAGATCAGTTGTGCGCCTACGGCTTCGTCCAAAGCATCAAGCAGCGCGTCCTCGCTCTGCTCACCGGAGGCTGACTGAAGTTCGGCAAAAGTGAAAGTCTTTCCGAGTACTGCGCCAACGCGCAAGACTTCGTTAGCTTCCTGACTGACGCGATCGAGTCGACTACCGATCGCTTCCTTCATGCTTTGCGGAATCACTAACTCGTCGAGGTCGCAGCGCTGCCAGCGTCCGCTCTCGCGGCGCACTGAGCCCGTTTCGATAAGTGCTTTCAGCACTTCTTCGACGAAGAACGGGTTGCCCTCCGTCTCGCGAAACACGGCGTCGGTGAAATCCCCGCTAACGCTTTCCCCCAGCAGCGCACCGAGCTGTGCCGACGTTTCGGCCGCATCAAACCGCTTCAGAGCGAGACGAGTAACCAGCCGTTCACGATTCCAGTCAACCAACGATTTCGCCAACGGGTGCGCGCGATCCAATTCTGTTTCACGATAAGCGCCGAGAATCAGCACGCGTTCCTCGCGCAGTTGCCGCAGCAGATGGCCCAGCAGCCAAAGCGTGCCGCGGTCGGCCCAATGCAAATCGTCGGCGTAAAAAAGTAGACCTTTGGAACCAGCGAGGTTCACAAAAACTTTTACGACTGCATCGAAGAAAAGCAGGCGCTCTTCATGTGGCGGCAGTGCCGGGCGGTCGGGGAATGGACCAAGCCTGGTTTGAATTTCGGGAGCAAGCTTTGCAATCTGCGGTGCAGTGTCGCCAAGTTTCGCGCGCAACGCGTCGTCGTCCTTTTCTTCCCGGACCAAACGACGAAACGCTTCGACGAATGGCAAATAGGGCGTGGTGGCTTCGTATTCATAGCAGCCACCCGACAACACCACGGCGCCATCGACGGAAGCATGGATTGTCACTTCGCGCGCCAACCGCGTCTTCCCGGCGCCTGGCTCACCACTAAAAAGCACTGCGTGGCCATGACCTTCACGCGCGCGATGCCACAATTCGATGGCTTCGGTGAGTTCAGCAGCGCGGCCTACCAAACGACCGCGCGAAAGTGCATCGAGAATTGCGACCGTGGCCACCGCTTCCTCGTCCGCCGGTAACTCTTCGGCAGACAACGACGCGCGCAACGCGGCCCCTGTTTCCGCGGCCGTTGCAAATCGTTGCGCCGGATCTTTCGCAAGCAGCCGCAAGATGATGGCCTCAAGTGCGCGCGGCAGGTCAGGACGCAAGACGCGCGGCGGCACAACTGACGCGTGCACGTGTTGCGAAACCACAGCCAGCGGATCGGCGCCGGTGAAAGGCAGACGCCCCGTGGTCATTTCATAAAGCAGCACGCCGAGCGCGTAGAGATCGGTGCGACCATCGACCGCCTGGCCCAGCGCCTGTTCGGGCGCCATGTAAGCTGCAGTGCCCACAATCAACCCCGCGCGTGAAATCCGCGCGGCATCAGCCGGCAAAGCAAGTCCCAGATCGGCCAGCTTCACACTGCCGCTGAGACTCGATGACAGCAACACATTGTCGGGTTTCAGATCGCGATGGACGATGTTATTTGCATGCGCGTGTTCCAGCGCGGCGCAGAGCTGGCTGGCTATTTCGATCACGCGCGGTAGTTCGGCCGGCCGCGATTTTGCGAGGCTGGGACCTTGCGCCAGTTCCATTACGAAAAAGGGCGTGCCATTGGCTTCCCCGATGTCGTGGACTGAGATGATATGTGGATGATTGAGCGCGGCAGCGGCGCGAGCTTCGCGCATTAAGCGTTGCCGAGCTTCGATTGATGAGGTAGCTGCCGGTAACACTTTCACCGCTACTTCGCGGTGCAACTCAAGGTCGGTGGCACGATAGACGACGCCCATGCCACCGCGACCGATTTCGCTGTCCAGACGATAGCGCTCGCGCAATATCGCGCCCGGCACGATCGCGCTGTTGACGATCGAGTCGCGACTGAGAATGCGCGTGGCTTGCGAATCATCGCCCATCGGTTCACCAAATTAGTGGCATAGACTTTAGTCCTGTTGTGAGTAGCATAGACTTTAGTCTGTGACGCTATATCAGAGCCAGTCTGAGAAACCCCTGGTCAAGTCCTCGACGCGTAGCGTCGCTGCGAATTTAGCCCGGCGTTTCAACGCCGGGATCAGGTTCGCCCTTGCCCTAGTCGCGTAGCGACGATTGAGTCTGATTTCCAGCGTCGCTACGCGACGCGAGTACTTTCTTAACCGTTCCCGGCCTTGAAAGGCCCGGCTAAATTCGCACGGACGCTACGCGTCGAATACCGATCCCGTTGCTTACCTACTCAGAAGTTTAAGCCACCTTCGCCGCGTACTTTTCCTGGAGCACGGCAATATGATGCGAAACGTGCCCGGCGAGGATATAGGCAAGCGCCCGCACCGTAACTCGATTGCCGCCCGCAATTCCACTGCGCGACCAACCATCTTCCGGCAAGTTCCGGAAGAAAGTCAGCGTGCTTTCGCGAACGGCGCGGAAATCCTGAATATGACTGGCCCATGAATACTCATCCGCGTTGGCGGTTGCTGCTGCTACATCCTGATCGTAGGTCGGAAGCTCATCGGGGAAACCTCGCGCAAACCAAAGCGCGCGAAAAAGGAAAACGCGCTCAGTGTCGTTGACGTGGTTGAGCAACTGGCGGATGGACCACTTGTCGGGCGCATAGCGATAGAGCGACTGCTCCTCGGAAATAGACTGCAACAAGGTGGTCATCTCCGTGAGTTGACTTTCAAGCACCGCAACGACGTTGTCGCTGGTTATGCGGTCGATGTAGAGAGAGTAATAGGAAGCGAATTCGCCTGTTTCAGGTCGTTTCATCATGCAGAGATCGTAAATCGCGGCACCAGAATAGTAAAGAAGGCGTGATCAAGAGGAGGATTCAATACTTGCCAAATCGCCTCGAAACATCGCCTGAATTGCCTGTCGCAGGCATTTTCCAGGGCGTCGCTTAGCGGGCAAGTTCGCGTTCGAAGCGAGTATCTGACTCAACGATTTTCAATACGCTTCGTTGGGACTTTCACCAGTGATTTGTTCATGAGGGTTTCTCAATGTGGCGGGGTGACGGTGGTGGTCTACGTCATCAGCGTTTCCTAATACACTTTTCAAGAGACCGCGTATTTCGTCACGACCGGCAGCAACTCGGCTCGCAATTCGACCTTCAGGACTGACCACCACCCCGGTAGGCGTTGCCCGCCCGCCGTATTTTTCACCAACCTCGCGTTCCTTCTGTAGCAACACTTCGCCCAGGCTGTTGCGGGCCACGTTCACAAAGTTGTCTTTGATGGTGCCGCGCGAAATTACGGCGATTGTCAGTTTGTCCTTATGCGCTTCCTGCCACTCCTTGATTTCCTTGAAAATCACAATGCACGGTCCGCAGTGTGGACTGGTGAATAGCAGTAACAGAGGCTTGCCCGGTTCAAGTAATGACCTCAGTGATTTCGTCCCACCGTCATACGCTGGCAATTCAAAATCTGGAGCGATCGAATCGATTGGCAAGCCCTCCGGGCCAACTTGCTCCGCCAGCTCTTTGCGATGGCGCCACTGGAAATAAACAAACACAGCTACAAAAACGGCCACTGCCAACCCAAGTAATGTCCAACCCGTCGCACTCAGCGTGGCCAGTGTGGAAACAACATCGGGACTCGTCTTGATTGTGGCTTGCCAGAAAACAAAAGCAGCGCCCAACGCGAAAATAATATTGCGCGCCAGCGTGGGCCATCCCAGCGGCCGGGAATAAAGTTGCCCAAAGCAATGGCAGTCATGTGTTTGGCCACGGGCCAGATTCACACTAATGGCCACGATGAAAACGCCGAGCAGCAAGAGCCCGCTAATTGAACTGACGGCCGCACTCTCGCTAAAAAGCAAACCGATCGCGATAGCCAATTCGATGAAAGGAAGAATCACCGCGACAGCCGGCGCCGACGCTTCGGGTGCGCCGAAATTCTTCACGGCCTCGCGCGTGCCGGGCTGGTCCATGAGTTTGGTGATTCCAGCAAGGCTAAAGACAACGCTAAGAGCTATGCGAACAAGTACGATTATCAGCAGCATACGATCAATTGTTAGTTATTAGAGCTTGACACATTTTCCAGCAAGCAGGCGCCGCTCCAGGGACGATTGGCCTGGAACGCATCCGATTTTTGCAGGCGATAGAAGAAACTTAACACGAGTGGCAGACGCTTCAAACTGCCTGCGGTATGAAACATTGAACGCACCTCACGAGGTTCCCAACCGTAGGGCTTGAAAAAATCCGGTCCTTCAGGTGGCGCAAATTTCAGCGGCGCCGACGCCTGCGCCAACGGCTGGCCCATTTTCTTTTGCATCATCTTAAGCAAGGCCGGGGAAGCCAGATCAAGCAGCCAGTACTTGAACGCTGCCTGGCCCGCAAGATCCTGCGCCAGCGCCCGCACCGCTTCGCTCGTCAAGTAAACTATCAACCCTTCGCTAATAATCAACGCTTGACGCGCGCCGGCGCCAAGACGGCTAAACAGTGCCTGCCGCGCCTTCATATCCGCGAGGTCCAGCCGCACGCGTTCCAACTGACAACGTGGGTGTTCGTCGTTTAATAATTCTTCCTTGTAATCGGTTATCTCGGGCAAATCGACTTCAACCCATTTTAAGGAAGGCGGGAGTGCCAGGCGATAAGGACGCGCATCGAGTCCCGCCGCGAGATTAATTACCATATCGCAGCCGGCGGCGATTTGCTCGTTGATTAATTTATCGAAAAGGTAAGTGCGGGCGAACCAGGCCCAGGCATTCTTCTCGCTAAAGACCAGCGACTTGGCGATCTGTTCGCCACGCTCACCGGCAAGGCGACGCGCGAAGGGATCGCGGAAAAGTGGCTCAGGGCGTTCGGATTCGCGCGCGCGATAAACCGCCGCGAGCAAAGCCGTATCGGAAATATTTCGGATCAAAGCCATATCTTGAAATTGTAATTCGCGCACAGCCAGTACAAAAGCGCCTGGCCGTTCCCCTCACATTCCCTTTGCTCTCGTTCTGCGATAGGCTGCGGGCCTTCGCCAGATTTAGCGGCGCCGACAAGGATTGTAAAGCAAACTGTTAGTTTGCGGCGGTAGACAGCCTTCCCGGCCTTGCGTGGTAATGATTGATAGCCAAACTAACCGTTTGCTTTTACGACTAATTTAGGCGAAATGCGGTGAAAATCGCGGAACATGCCAGGCGTCGCGACCGTTTGTCTTAGCGGGGAAACTGTCTTCAAGTTTCGCAGGAAGGATCTTTTATGTTCTGTTCCAGTTGTGGCACTACCATTACGCCCGGTTTGAGCTTTTGCAATCGCTGCGGCGCGAGCTTGAAAGAGCAGCCTACCGAAACAACGGTAAGGACGGGCGCCGTCATTGCCTTCCTTTTAGCGATCACTGTTATCGCCATTGGGGGCTTGGCCATAATGACGGGCGGTGCACTCGCTTTAAAACGCGAAGGGGCCATGGGCGAAGACGTGGTTGGTATGTTCATGTTCTTTGCCTTTTTCATTGTGTCCATAATCGAATTTTTTCTGGTCCGGCAGTTATCAAAACTGATCAGCAATCCGGCGCCTAAACGAGCGTCGCTGCCGAAGCAGCCGCCAATGCCGCAAGAGTTGCACCCTGCGTCTGTTCAGGCGCGCGGGTTACCAGAGGCGATGCCGAGCGTGACGGAGAATACAACCCGGACACTCGAGTATGCGCGCAAAGAACCGCCGCGCTAAGAGAGTTCGCGAAACTGATGAGGTAACGCAACCATGCACATTTTCACCAACCGAAAAACCTATTTGCTGTTGGCGCTGCTTTCGTTGTTCGCCGGCTGCCACTTTCAAATTCACGACGAGATCAAGGGCTCGGGCTTACGCTTGAAACAGAAGCGCGACGTGCCCGCGTTTACCTCAATCGCTACCGAGGGGACATTCGACCTCGACGTGGTTTGCCAAAAACCGCAGAGCATCGAACTGGAAGCCGACGACAATATCGTCGATTTGATCACCACAGAGGTTTCCAACAATGTGCTGCACATCAGAAGCAATCGCAGCTACTCGGCTACCGATCCCATCAAGGTCAAAATTTCGGTGGCCCAACTTGATGGCATCTCGGCTAAAGGCGCAGGCAAGATCGGGATCGCTGACATAAAAAGCGACAAGTTTGAAATTGATGCCAACGGCGCCAGCACCATCAAGGCGGCGGGAGAAACGAAGCTCGTCGACATTGATAGCAATGGCGCGGGAAAAATCGATGCGCACAAACTGCGCGCGGCACGCGGTGTTGTCGAGGCAAAAGGAGTGGCGCGCGTCGACGTGAACGTTGCCGAGCAATTGGATGTAACTATTTCCGGGCCCTCACACGTAACCTATGAAGGCGATCCGGTGGTAAATAAGACCATCCATGGACCAGGCACCGTGGAAAAGAAGGAACCTGAAGTTAGCTCACTGGTTATCGTCCACCGTAAATCGTAAATCGAAAAGAGCCCGAGAGCGAACAGCAAAGTGGCTGAGGTTGATACCGCCTCCGGTACTGATCTTTGTGACACTGATGTGTAAAAATTCGCTCCCTGCCGTTAGCTGTTATCCATTTACGATTCACGATTTACGATTTACGAGTCGTTTTTCTGTTGACATTCGACTGCCTGCTGCCTGACTATTTGCCATCATTCGAAAAGGAGCTTATTGCGCCAATGACCTATGTAGTTGTTGAGTTATGTGTTGATTGCAAATATACCGACTGCGCCGCTGTCTGTCCGGTTGAAGCTTTTCACGAACTGCCCGATCGTCTTTACATCAACGCTGATACATGTATCGATTGCGATGCGTGCGTTCCTGAGTGTCCGGTAGAGGCGATCTTTGCCGACACCAACGTTCCTGAAAATTATGCTCATTGGACGCAGATCAATATCGATGAAGCTCCGAACTATCCGGTCATCAGCCAAAAGATACCGGCGCTGCATGGGCCAACCTGCGCTGGTCCCGAAGAGTAACAAGCAATTCAAACCAACAAAAAATGGCGGGCTGCTTTCGAGTGGCCCGCTTTTGCATTCTATGACTTAAGCAATCCCGCTCTGACTTTTGCGCTACAGCCGCACTTGTTACAATCCACTCGCAATGAAGCTCGGAGTTTTATGCATAGCGGTTCTTGTTTTTGCTTCGCTGACCTACTCGCAGTCGGGGCGCCGGGCAAAACCAAACTCGTCTCCGGTTCCTGCGCCGGTTGAAGAAGTTCAGCCGGCACCAAAACCTGAGCAACCAGAACCGGCGCCAGTCACAGCAGAGAAAAATCAGGATTACCGTTGTACCGACGATGGCAGTCTGGCGAGAATTCTTGAAGGCCCGGACGCCAACGAGAAGATTATCTCGGCCAAGGAAGCCGATGAGCCGGTGCAAATGACCAAGAAGCCGTCTCCCGATTACACTCGCGAGGCGCGCCGCAATGGTATCCAGGGTTTTGTAACCTTGAGGGTTCTCTTAGCAGCCGACAGCAAGGTGTCGCGCGTGAGGGTGTTGAAAGGCTTACCGGCCGGACTCACAGAAAATGCCATACGCACCGCCTGCAAAATTCAATTTAGACCAGCGACGAAAGATGGGCAGCCAGTTTCCACCTGGGTGACGGTTGAATTTGCGTTCCGGCTGGCGGATTCTTCAATCTTCAGGCCGTGAGCACCGTGCCGCTGTATTGTCACGTAACGCAAACTGTTAGTTTGCGGTGGTTGCCACATTCGAGTTGAGACCCAACCAACCGCCGCAAACTAACAGTTTGCGTTACACCTAAAGCGACCTCGATCTAAAGCTGAATTTTTTGTCTATGAAACGATCTGCTGTCGTCCTCGCAATTCTGCTATTGCTCCAGTCCTCGGGAGTGGGGAGGACTTCGGTTTCCGCCAAAGACAATTGGCTATCGGTGCGTTCGAAAAACTTTCTGCTCGTCGGCAATGCAAACGAAAAACAAATACGCCAGGTGGGAATGCGGCTCGAACAATTTCGCGAAGTCTTTGCGCAACTGTTCCCCAAAGCAGTTCACACATCGGCGGTACCCACAACCGTAATAGTGTTCAAGAACGATGATTCATACCGTCCTTTTAAACCCAACCCCGGTCTCGCCGGCTACTTTCAGCCGGGGCAGGATGTCAACTACATCACCTTAACAAACGAGGTGCATGGCGAGCAGGATCCTTTCAAAGTCATCTTTCATGAATACACACACCTGCTCATAAACAACACCACTCCGAACGTACCGCTTTGGTTTAATGAGGGGCTGGCTGAGTACTACAGCACATTCAGCATGACGGACGACACGAAGGTCGTGCTCGGCAGTCCCGTCAGCAGTCATGTGTTCGTCTTGCGCGAAGCCAGAATGCTGCCGCTACGCACGTTGTTCAAAGTTGACGAGCAATCTCCCTATTACAATGAAGGTGATAAGCAAAGCGTTTTTTATGCTGAATCCTGGGCCCTGATGCACTACCTGATTCTCGGTAAGGATGGCCGGCGAGTTCCACAGATGGGAGAGTTTCTCAAACTCTTATCGGCGAATGTTCCGCCTGAGGAGGCGTTTAAGCAGGCTTTCGCTATGAGCTTTGAAAGCATGGAGAACGAGCTGCGCGCCTACATCAAACACGACCGCTATCCGGTTTTGACAGGCCGTTTCGAAAATAAAGTGGTCGTGGAATCCGACATGCAAGCAGCGCCCATCAGCGAAGCAGCGGCGCTCGCGTATCTTGGCGATTTGCTGCTCCACATCCATCGCGGTGACAGCGAAGCTTACTTGAAGCAGGCCTTGTTGCTTGATCCAAACGAGCCGTTGGCGAACGCCTCGTTGGCGATGTTGCTCCTGAAGCAGGGCAAGGCTCCCGAAGCTCGCAAGCAGTTGGAAAAGGCGGCGGCGAACTCTGCGAATTATCTGCTGCATTATTACTATGCTTACTCGCTCAGCAGGCAAGGCGAAGATGAGGAAGTTGTGTCTACGTTTTCGCCTGAGACAGCCGGCATCATGCGCGCAGAACTCAAAAAAGCAATTGCGTTAAAACCGGACTTTGCTGAATCCTACACCTTGTTCGCTTTTGTAAACCTGGTTACCGGCACCAACATTGACGAGTCAATCGGACTGCTCAAAGCCTTCCTGGAAAGGTCGCCCGGCAAGAATAACGTCAAGTTCATGCTGGCGCAGCTTGAGCTGCATAATGGCGACATCAAATCTGCACGGCCGTTGTTGGAACAACTTAGCGGCATTTATAACGACGCACCGACTCGGCAGCAGGCGCAAAAGTGGTTGGACCAGCTAAAAGTCAGCGAAGAACAGTTGGCCCATCGCCGGGAATCTAACGGGACAGGATCCGCGCTTTTAATCGAACCGACCACTGACACTCCGGTGATCGATCCATCTTCATACCTGCGCGAGGCATTGCGGAAACCTCGCTCAGACGAAACGCAAGTTCAGGGAATATTGGAACGGATTGATTGCGACCCCAGGGGTATGGAGTTCACTGTCAGGCTGGAAGCGCGCGTTTTGAAACTGCGTTCGGCCAGTTTCCACGGTATCGATTTGATCAGCTTTAGTCCTGACGCCGGTCGCGAAATCTCATGCGGCCAGCGCAAGCCGGAAAGTAGTGTTGTGGTCTACTACGTTGCGAATACCGATTCCCGATTGAAAGTTGACGGAACATTGCATTCGCTGGAGTTCGTACCTAAAGATTTCCAACTCCAGGCAGCGCCTTGATCGATGTGAAGGATGAGAGGAGTGTTACTTGATCACTTGTCGCAAGATGACCGCCGCGGATGTGACTGACGCTTTTGAAATGCTGCGCGTCTTTCTGCGCGAAGATGAACACTATCTCGCCAGCAGCGCGGCTTATGGCGACCGTGGTTTTCAGGGACTCAATGACGCGCTCGATCTTTTTCTGGAGCAACCGGAACTGGGCTTCGTGTGGATCGCCTACGACGAAAAAGGCGCTGCTGGTGTGTGCGTGGTTTGTTATGCAATCTCAACGTCGATGGGGGCGGTGGTGGCAAAGCTGGACGATGTGTCTGTTAAAGCGGATCGGCGTGGCAGCGGCATCGGCACTGCGCTCCTGGAACAATTGAAGGAGCAACTGCGAAAAGAAGCAGTGACGCGAATCGATGTCGCGGTGCACCTGGAGAAT
>DATAOU010000276.1:0-2940 GCA_036265575.1 Pyrinomonadaceae bacterium | reverse complement strand
GTCCAGGCCGCCGAAACCAATGTCATAAGCCCAACCATCGCCGCCCACGATCCAAACGCTCTTTTTGACTAGTGAGTCCGCGACGCTCAGCAAATCGCGCGCTTCCGGCTCGTTGCGTCCGGCGAGTTTCGCTTTCAACTGAACGACCAAGTCACGTTTCACCGCGAGGTCTGTTTCATTACCCTGCGTTTCTTCCAACAGAGCATTTGCCAGTTCTCCGCCAATCAGAGCGCGCATTCGCTCGACCAACTGTTTGGCGTAGGCATGCTGGTGGTCGACCGCTATGCGCATGCCAAGCCCGAACTCGGCGTTGTCCTCAAACAACGAGTTGCTCCACGCCGGACCGCGACCTTCGCGGTTGGTGGTGTAGGGAGTCGTTGGCAGGTTGCCCCCGTAAATGCTGGAACAGCCAGTAGCGTTTGCGATGATTGCGCGATCGCCGAAAAGCTGCGTCATCAATTTGATATAAGGCGTCTCGCCGCAGCCTGAACAAGCGCCCGAGAATTCAAACAGTGGTTGCAGCAATTGCACATTCTTAACTGAACCAAATCCCAGGCTCCCGTTGCGTTGAATCTCAGGCAGCTTCAAAAAGTATTCCCAGTTAACGCGTTCACTGTCGCGCAACGGTAACTGCGGATGCATATTCAACGACTTGCGCGACGGATCCTTTTTGTCGGTCACCGGACAGACTTCGACACAGAGCTTGCAGCCGGTGCAGTCTTCAACTCCAACTTGAATCGTGTATAGCTGGTCGGGAAGTTCGCGCCACTTCGCCGGAATCGTTTTAAAACCTTCAGGCGCGTTTTTCAGATCATCCGGCTGGCAAACTTTTGCGCGAATAGTTGCGTGCGGGCAAACCAGAACGCACTTGCCACACTCGATGCAGAGATCCTCCTCCCAAACGGGAACTTCCTGAGCGATGTTGCGCTTTTCCCACTGCGCCGTGCCGACCGGGTAAGTGCCATCAACCGGGAAAACGCTGACTGGAAGACTGTCGCCACGCCCGGCCATGATTTCAGCGGTAACTTGTCGCACAAACTCCGGCGCTTCTTTGTTGGTTGCTTGCTGAAAATCGATGGCGCTCGTCGAATGTTCCGGAATAGTTACTTCGTGGAGGTGCGCCAGCGCGCCATCAACGGCCGCGAAGTTTTGCAACACCACCGCTTCGCCGCGTTTACCATAGCTCTTTTTAATCGATTCCTTGATCTTTGCAATTGCCTCATCACGCGGCAGCACACAACTCAGTGCAAAGAAACATGTCTGCATGATGGTGTTGATGCGGCTGCCGAGCTGATGCTCTTTCGCTACTGCGTAGGCGTTAATCGAATAGACTTTGATCTGCTTGGCCAAGATCGTTTCCTGGACCGATGACGGCAAATGTTTCCAGAGTTCCTTAGGGTCATAAGAGCTATTCAGAAGTAGTGTCGCGCCCACTTCAGCGTTATTCAGAATTTCATAGCGATTGATAAAGTCAAACTGATGGACGCCAATAAAGTTAGCGCTCTGAATCAGGTAAGTGCTCTTTATCGGATCGGATCCAAAACGCAGGTGGGACACAGTCATGGCGCCGGACTTCTTTGAATCGTAAACAAAGTATCCCTGCGCATAGTTGGCGGTTTCTTCACCAATAATTTTGATCGAGTTCTTGTTTGCGCTTACCGTACCATCTGCCCCAAGGCCCCAGAACATTGCGCGCACCTGGTCTTTCGGTTCCGTCCTGAAGCTGGAGTCAAAAGGCAGGCTGGTGAAGGTAACGTCATCCGTAATGCCGACACTGAAATGGTTCTTCGGCTCTTCTTCTTTAAGTTCATCAAACACAGCCTTAACCATTGCGGGGGTAAACTCTTTTGAACCGAGCCCATAGCGGCCTCCAACCACGCGCGGTCTTAAGGCAAAGTCATTCGTCGACCGCGCCGCTTCTTCAACCAGAGCGGTGAGGACATCCTGGTAAAGCGGCTCGCCGGCGCTTCCGGCTTCTTTGGTCCTGTCCAGCGCGGCGATCGCTCGCACTGAGCGCGGCAACGCAGCTATGAAATGTTCAACTGAGAACGGCCGGTACAGACGAATTTTCAACAGACCAACTTTTTCACCACGCGCGCGTAAGGCCGTTACTGCTTCTTCGGCGGTTTCGCTGCCGGAGCCCATCATCACAATTACTCGTTCAGCATCAGGCGCTCCAACGTAGTCAAACAGGCGATACTGCCGGCCTGTCAGCGCGGCAAACTTGTTCATTAATCTTTCAACGATGGCGGGGGTATCGAGGTAGAACGAGTTTGCCCGCTCGCGGGATTGGAAGAACACGTCCGGATTCTGAGCGGTGCCCCGCATGACGGGGTGATCCGGTGTCAAAGCGCGCTGCCGATGCGCGGCCACCAAGCGCGCATCAATCATTGTTCCGATTTCGGCATCGGATAATTTCTCAATCTTCATGACCTCGTGCGAGGTGCGAAATCCGTCGAACACGTGCAGGAATGGAATTCGCGACTCTAACGTGCCGGCCTGAGCAATAAGCGCAAAGTCCATTACTTCCTGAACTGAGTTAGCGAAGAGCATTCCCCACCCAGTCGATCGCGTAGCCATCACATCACTGTGATCGCCGAAGATTGAGAGAGCGTGGGTCGCCAGGGCGCGCGCGGCGATGTGAAAGACAGTGCTGGTCTGTTCCCCGGCAATCTTGAACATGTTGGGGATCATCAACAGTAATCCCTGGCTGGAGGTAAAAGTCGTGGTCAACGCGCCTGTTTGCAGAGCGCCATGGACTGTGCCGGCCGCGCCACCTTCCGATTGCATCTCGCGCACGAGCGGAGTCATCCCCCAAATGTTCTTGTAAGCTTTGGCAGCCCACTCGTCGGCAGATTCACCCATTGCGGACGAAGGTGTAATCGGGTAAATCGCGATCACCTCGTTAGTTTTGAAAGCGACATGCGCGGCCGCTTCGTT
>DATAOU010000275.1:0-16350 GCA_036265575.1 Pyrinomonadaceae bacterium | reverse complement strand
CATCGCTTGCATGCTTTTCCTCCTTCGATTATTAAACTTATATGCCGGTCACCGAACGCCTCTATTACAACGACTCTCATTTGATCGAATTCGAAGCTCGTGTTATCGAGATTTCGGAACGCGTCAGTGATTGGACCGCAGTCACATTGGACCGCACGGCGTTTTATCCGACTGGCGGCGGCCAGCCAAGTGACACTGGCACAATCAACGGCTTGCGAGTCGTTGAGTGCATCGACGACGAAGACAATGGTGTGCTGCATGTGATTCAGGGCCGGCCGCCCGAAGTTGGCACAACCGTAAAGGGCCGAGTTGATTGGCTGCGACGTTTGGACCACATGCAACAGCACACTGGCCAGCACATTCTTTCGCAAGCGTTTGTCACCCTTTTTAAGGCGCCTACCAAAGGCTTTCGCGTGTTGGCTGAGTGCTGTGAGATCGATGTGGAGTTGGCAAACCCGAGCAACGAAGTGATTGAGCGCAGCGTGGAGCTGGCGAACAACGTCGTCTGGGAAGATCGGCAGATCACGATTCAAACCGTTAGCTCGCAGCAAGCCACGGATCTGCCGCTCAGAAAAGAACCGTCTCGCGAAGGCGATTTGAGATTGATTGAAATCGATGGGTTCGATTTGACCCCGTGCGGCGGCACGCACGCGTTTCGCACCGGCGAAGTGGGCATGATCGCGGTACGCCATTGGGAGCGCGCCAAAGGCTTAACACGGATTGAGTTTGTCGCGGGTATGCGTGCGCTTGCCGATTATCGCCGCGCCAACACAACCGCGCGCGCAGTCGCTGCTCTGTTTAGTTCTGCCCGCGACGATGGTCCAGCACTGGCTGCCCGCATGCTCGAGGAGGGCAAAGAGCTTCACCGGCGCGTTCGAGAGCTGGAAGTCCGTGCTGCTGAGATTGAGGCGGACGAACTGCTACGGGTTGACGAGTCGGTATCCCGACTTATTGAAGCTGCGAATGTGTCCACGCCCCGCATCATCAGCCGAGTTTATTCAAATCGAAGTGCCGAATCACTTAAGCAACTCGCGCACGCCTTGATTTCTCATGAGAACGTGGTGGCATTGTTGGCATCGCAAGACGAGGAGACCGCGCGATTGGTTTTTGCGAGATCAAATGACGCCGCCGGTGATATGAACGCCTTAATGAGGGAAGCGTGCACATTGTTGGAGGGGCGTGGCGGCGGCAAACCCGATTTCGCTCAAGGCGGCGGCAAGAACGTCGAGAAGATTCAGGAAGCACTGACGTTAGCACTGAAGCTGCTCTCATAATCCCGGTTGCGACGAACGATAAAGTTCTTTAAGCTCCGCTCATGCAATTTCTAACTTCCTTACTAGCGGTCGTATTGCTTAGCCTTTCCTGCTCGCACACCGGCACGCAGACGGCGACGCCAAAACCAAAACCGTTGACCGCCAGCGATCTACAGAAGCTGCGGTGGATTGAGGGTACGTGGCGCGGCACTGGCGACCAACAAGCAGCTTTCTTCGAACGTTATCGTTTCGAAAACGAAACAACGCTGGCGGTCGATACTCTCGAGGGCGACAAGGTTACCGAGACCACTCTATTTGTGTTGCAGAATGGTGAGTTTGGCGGCGGCAGCGAAGGCTCGCGTTGGGTGGCGACCTCGCTCGACGATAACTCCATCACCTTTGAACCGGTAACGAAGGCGAGGAACTCATTCAGCTGGCAGCGCGAAACGAAGGATTCGTGGCAAGCAGTTCTAAAATGGCCGGCTACTAAAGACAAGCCCGCACGCGAACGCACCTACCAGATGGAACGTTCGCCGCGTCAATAGGGCCGTCGTTCCGTAGGGCTCTGTGCGTCCTCGGTGCTCTCTGTGCCTCTGTGGTGGGCAGTGGCCCAACAATATGCCCAGGTCGTACAAAGAACACAAAAGACTTTTTCGTTTTGAATCAGCCTAATCGGCGAAATCTGCGGACAGTCCCGAACTTGAAACTGGAAACTCGAAACTGTATTCTCATGCGCGTGGGGCAGTAGCTCAGTTGGCAGAGCGCCGCGTTCGCAATGCGGAGGCCAGGAGTTCGACCCTCCTCTGCTCCACCAATTCCATCACTCACCAATAACTTCTAATTAAAGTCTCGCGAAAAGTTGCCGCACGTTGATAAACAGCCGGCTTGCGTGGTCGCTTGAATATTTACGCCTTGCTTTCAACTCTGAAGGTTTTGCTTAACGCTCAACAGACTGTAGTCCCGCATTACAAACAGTACTCTCGCCAAATGCTCGGAACCGTACAGAATACGGCCTGTCTCGCTGGCTGCTGATGTGCCATGATCGGGTTGACGCCGCGCAGATACATCTTACTCAAGAATTCCTGGCGGAAATGCTGGGCACCAGGCGGGGCACGGTAAACGTAGCGGCAATTACGCTTCAATCAATAAACTTAATCAAGTATCAACGTGGAACTATTACGATTGTCGACAGGAAGGGCCTCGAAGAGTTTTCATGCGAGTGTTACCGAATGGTATCAAGTAGAGATGGGAGTCCAGGATAGATTTGCTGGAAGTTTTTTAATCTGCAACCGAGTCCATTTCATATTAAGACGGCGCAGTCACCAAATCGCCAGAGGTCTTGCGATTCATGTTCTCGCTTTTGGACATTGGCCGCGATGATCGTGATGTCAACTCGCCCACGGTCGCGTACAAGTCCGCCATACTCACCGGTTTAGTTAAATAACATTGCGCGCCTGCGGCTAACGCTTCCCGGCGATATTTTTCGGCGGCTAGACCAGAGCAAAAGACTATCGGAGTGCCCTGGTCGCGCTCTCGAATGCTCTTACATAGATCGACACCAGAACCGTCACCGATCCACGAATCCAGGATCAGCAAATCAAAATGATTTCTGTCGGTTTCCTGCAGAGCTTGCTCGATGCTCGACGCAGTAACAACCTCGTAGTTTTGATGCGACAAGGCTATCTGAAAGAGCTCAAGCGTGTCCTTGTGGTCATCAACAAAGAGGATTCTAGGGGGCTTCGAGTTCATAAAGCGACTCGCTTTCAAATCCGAAGGCGGGACTGAAGGATTTAGGAAGAAAGGTTAACTGACGATTGGAAAAATAGGCCGAGGTACTCGTGTCGGGCGAGTGAACCCCTTCGGAACGGTGCTGCTACCCCGGCCTTCCCAGCTTGTTTCAAAGCAGCAATTTATTCCCCAGTCCCCCTCACGTCTGTCCGCTACCTGACATAATTTTGCTTTTTTTTAGAGTCCGACATTCGCTCGCAATCGCACCTCAGGTTCGTGGTCGCCGGTTTTCAGACGATGGCAACTTTCCCGAAAAATCGAACGGTGTTTGCAACTAAGACCAGAGCGGCGGCACTCAGCTTGCCCGCATCATCATTGCTATCGCGTTTTTATGAAAACGCCGGGATGTAGCGAGCAAGGGTGTTGAAAAGCGACATTCCACGGAGACGTTCGTACGAGATGGCTACACCGCTTATTAAATATTTTTCAACGCGACAAGGGAGGAATTCGAATGCAGAACGAAGCGGACTTTTACCGCACAAACGATACGCAATCATCTGGGAATGGCAGTGCCCCTAGACGCAACCTCGGTCACATCGCCGCCGTTGTTGCCGGCGTCACTATCGCTGGTTACGGCGTCAGGAAAAAATCTCCGGCAATCGTCGCTCTGGGTCTGGCCGGCGGCGGCGCGCTTTTCTTCCGCCGCGAGCTCGGCAAGTTGGCTGGTAATACGATCTCCAGTTTGGGAACGTCCACTGACGATGCCGTGGCGCGCGAGTATCATGTCGAAAAATCCATAGTGATAAACCAGACGCCGGAGGCTCTTTACAAGTTCTGGCGCGATCTTGAAAACCTGCCTCGCTTCATTGAAAACCTGGAATCAGTGAACCCGCTTGACGAGCGCCGCTCACACTGGGTCGTAAAAGGTCCCGGTAACACCACGGTGGAATGGGACGCAGAAATTTTCAACGAAAAGGAAAACGAGCTTATTGCCTGGCGTTCGCTTGCGGGAAGGGCCGAAGTGACTAACGCTGGTTCGATTCATTTTGAAAAGGCCCCGGACGGTCGTGGCTCAAAAGTGAGCGTCACGCTCAACTACAACCCTCCCGGCGGCAAGCCCGCAGTACTGTTGGCTAAACTCTTCGGTGACGAACCAGGTCAATTGATTGAACTCAATCTCAGACGGCTTAAACGGCTGGTTGAAACGGGCGAAATTCCCACCATTGAAGGTCAATCTTCTGGCCGCGTTGCGGACTCGGAACCAAAACGCAAAGAGAACAAGGTTGCCAGCAAGACACCGGTTAAGGCGTTGGCTGCCGGCGCCAGTGAGGAGGTTGCATGAAAGCACTTTGCTGGTATGGAAAGTATGACGTACGCGTTGAGGATGTGCCTGAGCCAACTATCCTGAATCCGCGCGACGCGGTTATCAAGGTAACTTCTACGGCGATTTGCGGTTCCGATTTACATCTTTACGACGGCTACATTCCGACGATGAAGAAGGGCGACATTCTGGGCCATGAGTTCATGGGAGAGGTCGTCGATGTAGGCAGCGCGATTACCAATCTGAAGATGGGCGATCGGGTCGTCGTGCCCTTTACTATCGCCTGTGGCAATTGTTTTTTCTGCGAGCGAGGACTGTGGTCTGCCTGTGATAATTCCAATCCCGATCCGCGCATCGCAGAAAAGCTTTATGGCTATTCTGGTTCAGGGTTGTTCGGCTATTCCCACATGATGGGGGGTTACGCCGGTGGCCAGGCTGAATACGTGCGCGTCCCCTTCGCTGACGTTGGTCCAATAAAAATCCCTGATGGCGTGCCTGACGAAAAAGTACTTTTCCTGTCAGACATTTTCCCGACGGGATACATGGCAGCGGAGAACTGCAACATTCAACGCGGCGATACCGTGGCTGTGTGGGGTTGCGGCCCGGTGGGCCAGTTTGCAATCAAGAGCGCTTACTTGTTAGGCGCCGAGCGAGTGATTGCCATCGACGACAATGCCGATCGACTACGGCTCGCCGCGGAAGAAGGCAAAGCAGAAACTATTAATTTTGCCAAAGAGGATGTCTACGACAGGCTTAAAGCGATGACTGGCGGCTTAGGTCCCGACTCTTGCATCGATGCCGTTGGTTTGGAAGCTCATGGCCACACCCTCGACGCACTTTACGACCGCGCGAAGGCAGCGCTTTATTTGACTACCGACCGTTTACACGCGTTACGTCAGGCAATTTACGCATGTCGTAAAGGCGGCACGATTTCGATTCCCGGCGTGTATGGCGGCTTGCTCGACAAGTTTCCTTTCGGGGCAGCGTTTGGCAAAGGGCTCACCTTTAGGATGGGACAGACGCATGTGCACAAATACTTGCAGCCGTTACTGGATTTAGTCATAGAAGGCCACATCGATCCGTCTTTTGTGATTACACATCGTCTGAGCCTCGCGGATGCAGCCGAAGGTTACAAGACTTTCAAGAACAAACCGGAAGAGTGTTTCAAGGTGATATTGAAACCTGGCGTGAACGGCAATGGTCACGCGCTTAGTCACTAATCAGAAGGAGGAATTATGTCAGCTGAAGCAAAGACAACCACCAATCGCCAAGAGATTCAGGCATGGGTAGAGGAACGAGGCGGCCATCCCGCCAGAGTCAAAGACACCGAAGTGCTGAGAATTGATTACCCCGGTTATTCGGGCGAAGATACTTTGGAAGAGATTAGCTGGGACGACTTTTTCGAAACGTTCGAAGCGAGCAATCTCGCGTTCCTTTATCAGGAAGAGACAAAAGACGGCGAACTGAGCCGCTTCTCAAAACTTGTCTCACGCGAGAAAGAAAAAGGCAGTGCTGCCGGAAAATAGTCCTGTTTGGCTAAAACTTTGGCTAAAAAATACCGCGACGGCGCAAAAGCGAAAAGGCGCAACAGTTTTTGGGCTGTCGCGCCTTTTCTAAATATGGTCACTGTCCTCACCCCAGCAACCATGTGATGGAAGGATTCACCAACCATCTAGTTGGGGGGAGTATAGCGCGCCAAACTAAATTTGCAAAGCGCACTCGACAATTATTTTAGTAGTTAGAAATTTCGCACAAGTCTGCCCATCAACTGCTCCTAATAATCCTGGCCGGCCCGCTAAGAATCGAATTTTGGTTTCTTGCTGTCCAACTTTCGGTAAGCTCCGGCTGCAGTGACGTTGGCGCCAAACCCGCAACCGGCGTCCTTGACTTGAGTAACCTGAACCCGGTTGGAAAAGAATTCAAACTTCAGCCGGCAGTCATCCTGATCGTAAATTGCCACGCCGCCATGCAGTGTTGCCAGTCCCTGAAGCTCACCGTTGTGGATGTTGTCCGGATTGTAATGACTCACCCATAAGGCCAACAAATAGAATTTGATTTTTCCCCCGCCGAGTTGCTGCACGTCCAGACGATTACGAAACTCATCTTTAGTCAAACGATAGTGCCCGGTAACACCTTTCGCAGCCTGAGGCGGTGTTTGCGCTTGTACCAGGGACAATGACGAAGTCAGCATAAACAGCGCCGACAGTTTGATTGGTCGTAACGTGCGCATAAGAAGGAAATCTCAGGACCGAATGGCGATTAACTCGAGCGCGTTACCATCGGGATCGTCAAAATAAAGCGACATGGCATTCATCCATTCATGGACCACCGGCGCGGAAATCGCCACACCTTTTTCCCTTAGCATTTTCTCGGCGCGGGCCATCTGCGCTTCGTCTACGCTGAAGGCAAAATGTTGCTGGGGCCAATCGCCTTTGTCTTCCTGCAAGACAACCATACCGGCATTGCCGCCGGCGTACAGGAACAACCAGTTCCGCCGCTCGTCACGCAGCCCTTCTTTTAGCCCTAGCACGTCGGTATAAAACGATTCTGCGCGCGCCAGATCTTTTACGCGAACAGCGATTTCGTAGACGCCCTTTATCGGCAGCATACAGACCTCCGCGGAACTGCGAGTTTAACTGCCTCTGAGATGAGCAAACAAGGAATTGCCAACACTCAGCTCACAGCGGGTGAGAGTTGCTTTCTCCCGCGGGTGGTACAAGCAGTTCAGAGTCCAAGCTTTAGCTTGCTGCCGGTCCGCACCAGAGCAACCTAAAGGTTGGACTCTGAACTACAAGCCCGGTCGCAAACAAATCACCCATTGAAGGGCAGTAAGTCCACCGATCGAGCGCTAGTTGGCGTCCACTTCAACAACCTTTCGTCACCGCCCCGCATCCGAATGTTCTGCCAACCTCTCCCGCTTGCAAAAGGAATCGAGTCTTGTTACACCTGCTTTGGCGGAATTGCTTGCCTGGAGAATTGTCATGAAACAAATTTTGCGCCCTTTTTACTGCCTGCTGATTGTGCTGTCGTTGTTCGCGCCCGCCCTCGCTGACACTATTCGCCTGAAAGACGGCAGCGTTATTCGCGGCCAGGTGATTGGTTTTAAAGATCAGCAATTTACGGTTTTGATTGGTTCGGGGGCGCAGGGGCGCCGCAGTCGGACAATTATTTACGTGGAAGATATCGACTCGATCGAGTTTGACTCCGCGACGACTGCTGCGGCCGCCGCACTGGCGAATGACAACGCCGCAAACACCAATACCTCGAACGCACCGGTCTACCAGCAACCGCGAAACAATCCACCGGCTGACACGAGCAACAACCCACCGCCGCGCGTAGATAATCAAACGCTGCCTTCCAGCTCGCCGACTTTCTTTACGATCAAGGTCAACGTTCGCGCTGACAACGCGAACAATGGATGGTCCAACAGCGGCCTGGTGGTGCGAAAAGGCCAACGGCTGCGAATAACGGCAACCGGACGCGTGTCGCTGGGTGGCGGTCGTTTTGCAACGCCTGGCGGTATTCCAGGCGCAGACAACGATAAACTGATGCGCAACGAAGCGACGGGCGCTTTAATAGCCGTAATCGGGGATGACAACGACGACTTTCTCCTAATCGGAAGTCGACGCGATTTTGTCGCCCAGCGCGATGGCGTTCTATTCCTCGGAGTCAACGAAGGAAATCTGGCCGACAATACCGGCACTTACGACGTGGTGATCGAGGCTGAAGCAGGCGGAGGCCCAAGGTAAACAAGCAAACCCGCCGTTTGTTAACGCGCATCAAAGTGCCTGGTGCCAGGAAAGCAAACTGTTATCTTGTCGTGGTTTATTGCCCCGCGCTTGGCAGCTGTGCAACCGCCGCAAACTAATAGTTAGCTTTACATCCTTTTAATCAGGTAAATGCAATGAAGCTCCCGCAATTAACGCTCTCGCTATTCACCGCGCTTATTTTATCGGCCTTACTGATTACTCCGCTTACCAATCCAGGATTCGCCCAGTCGCGCCGCCAACCGCCGACCAGCAACGAAAAGAAAAACAAGCGCCCCAGCGAGACCGGAGAAAAGAAGGAAGAACCGCCACCTCCGGATATTGTGGGCCGACCACAGGAAGCCGAGCGAGTTTCGGTCTCGACGCAAATAGTGAACGTCGATACCGTCGTTTACCACAAGAAGAGTGGGCAAATTGTCACCGGCTTGAAGAAGGAAAACTTCACTATCTATGCCGATGGGCAGCCCCAGGTCATCACTCACTTTTCCACGCCCGAAGCGCCGATTACCGTGGCCATGGTTGTCGAGTACAGCAAGTGGTCGGAAGAGTTTGGTTACTACGGCAGCAGTGGTCAGGATCCGGGGACCTATGAAGTGATTCGTCCCACGGCGATGTTCCTGTCGCAGTTTATTAAGCCGCCGGACGACTATGTTTCGGTCGTGGCCTTCGACATTCGCCCGACACCGCTGACTGACTTCACCAACGATCCCACGCGCATCAGTCAGGTGATCAACTTGCTGCTGCGTAACGTGCCGGCATTCCGGGAAACAAATCTTTTCGATGCGCTGAAGTTTGTGCTCGTCGGCGGGCGCGGCGATTCAGTGGTGCTCGACGAATCGAAGTCCGAAAAATCTGATTATGCCGGACTCGTCAGCGTCCAGGGCCGCCGTCGGGCGGTGATCCTCGTCGCATCGGGCATCGATACTTTCAGCAAGATCAATTACGGCGATACTCGCAAAGTTCTGCAAAACGCCGGCATCCCGGTTTACATCATTGGCACGGCGAACCTTTTCTTTAAGAAGTATGAGGACCAGCTGGATGCGGTTGATAGTATTTCAGGCTCACCGGGGCGAATGACTTTTTATCAGGCGCAAAACACGCTCAAAACTTTTGCTAATGAAACTGGCGGTTCCTATTATCCAGTCACTTTTCCCGGCGAATTGCCTGGTGTGCTCGGCTCAATCAATTCCCTTTTGCGCAGCCAATATAGTCTGGCCTTCAATCCGGGCGACGTGCACGACGGCAAGCAACACAAAATTAAGGTGAGCGTCGACGTGAACGGCGATGGCGTGAACGACGACAAGGAATACATCATCCAGGCGCGCCAGGTTTACAACGCTCCCAAGCCAGACGCGGCGACTAAGCCGTAGTTAGGCCAGGCAGCAGACTGAATGCATAAGGCAGCGCACTGAGAATGTCGCTGCCTTTTCTTTCATCAGCTCTGATCTTTTGACGCGTAGCGTCAGCACGAATTTAACCCGGCCTTTCAAGGGCAAAAACATAGTTGACGCATCGCCGTGTTCTAGTCCGCGGAGCGGACGTTAGCATAAAACCTGGGGCGTGAGCCCCAGGGTCAGTTACCAAAATGTCGATTGAACCCGCGAAGCGGGTGATAGCCGGTGCGCTTAACATTCGTCCAAATGATTCGGCTGCCGGCCGCTTCGCGGGCTTCGAGTGCTTTTCCTGACTAGATCCTGGGGCTTACGCCCCAGGCTTTACGCTGACGTCCGCTCCGCGGACTCTAAGAATTAAGATTAGTTTGAGCGGCACTTGAATATATGTTCCACAACGGTGATACGCTTTCGCCGTGATCAAGACGGATGTAATCGTTATCGGCGGCGGCGCGGCGGGGCTCTTCTGTGCGATTGAAGCCGGAAAGCGAGGCCGCAAGACGGTGGTGCTCGAACGCGCCGGTCAGATTGGCAAAAAGATAGCTATCTCGGGCGGCGGTCGTTGTAATTTTACAAACCTCAATACAACTGCGGACAATTTCATTTCGGCCAACCCTCATTTCTGTAAGTCGGCGCTAGCTCGCTACACGCCGGCTGATTTCATCTCACTGGTAGAAAAACATCGCATTCCCTATCACGAGAAGAAGCTCGGCCAGTTGTTTTGTGATGACAGTTCCCGCCGCATAATTGACATGGTGCTGCTCGAGGCGAGCGATGCCGGCGTCGAAATCAAATGTGGTTCGCAGGTGAAGAGCGTGACGAGGTTAGAAGCGGATGGCCTCGCAGGCCGGTCGCCTTTCGAAGTTAAAACAGCAGCGGAAAATTTTGTTTGTGAATCGCTGGTGATTGCGAGCGGTGGCCTGTCAATCCCACCACTTGGCGCTACTGATTTTGGTTACAGCATGGCGCGCCAGTTTGGTCTTTCCATCATTGAACCTCGGCCCGCGCTGGTGCCCTTCACGCTTGCACCTCAAGTCCTGTGTGAACTGGCGCCTTTGAGTGGTGTGTCTATCGATTGTGCGGTCGAATGCCAGGGAAAAGAATTTCGCGAGAACATTCTCATCACGCATCGCGGTTTGAGCGGTCCTGCGATTCTGCAAATCTCTTCCTATTGGCGCCCGGGACTGAGCGTGAACATTAACTTACTGCCGGACCATGACGCGTTCGAGCTTTTGCGCGGGCACGAAAACAGGGAGATCTCGCTCGCAAACTTTCTCGGCCAGCTGTTGCCGCAGCGCTTTGCCGTTGCCTGGTGCGCTCTTTACTGCCCTTCGCGTCCCTTAAAGCATTTCAATCCTGCAGAGCTCGCTCAGGTGGGCCAAAAGCTAAATCAATGGAAGCTAATGCCGACCGGAACCGAAGGATTTAAGAAGGCAGAAGTGACGGCCGGAGGTGTGGCAACGACAGAACTCTCCTCACAAACAATGGAAACGAAAAAAGAGCGCGGGCTCTATTTCATCGGCGAAGTAGTCGACGTCACCGGTCAACTTGGTGGTTATAACTTTCAATGGGCCTGGGCGTCGGGGTTTGCGGCCGGGCAGAGTGTTTGAGTACTGGGCTTGGGTCTTAGGCCTTCGGTCTTGGGTCTTAGGTCTCAGGATCAGCGAGTGGCTGTGCCTTTGGATCGGCGAGCGGCTGCGCCGCCTTCGTGCGGAAAGGCTCTCCCTTTCCGATCGCTGATCAATTGCTTTGAGGCTATGCCTCCGGAGGCGAAGCCTCATCAGCTAAAAACCATCGTGCGGAAAGGCAGAGCCTCTCCGCACCGAAGGCGGCAGAGCCGCTGGTTCGAACAACGCTACTATGACAACTTCAACACGCCGTTCTCAACGATCGTCTTGCCATCAAGCGTAACCGTGCTGCCAGGCAGGAACGTCGTCAGTCCGTAGGAAACTTTGTTGTCGCCGCCAGCCCAGGTGTTATTGCCGGTTCCAACCGTGACCATGCCCGATTGAATCCAGTTTCCCAGTTTGCTAGCCGGCCAAACATGTAAGTTCGGGTTAATACCAAAGTCGACAAACGCAAACAGTTCTTTGCCGTCGCCCCTGGAGTCGTATTCTTTTTTCAGATCTTCAAAGCCAGGGCCAGAACCCGTGATATTGGTCACCTTGCCGCCAACAAACGTTAAGGTCAGGTTAGTCACTTCCTTGCCGTTCATGTAGGTTTGCGACTCGACGACTGTGCCTTCGGCAGTTCCCGGCACGGGTGCGCAATAGACTTCGCCGGCGGGCAGGTAGACTGAAACGGCTGGTCCACCCTTCTTCATATCGTCGGCTGAAATAATTCCATCGCTAACAAAAAACGGACGGCCCTCAACTTTGACTTTCAGATCGGTGCCATTCGGATTTGTAATGTGGACTTCTTTACCTGCGGCAAGCGCAGTTCTCACGTTCTCGCCGGTTGTTTGCACCGCCGAGTAATCCGCATTGACTGCTTCCCAGAAAGTCTTCGCCAGATCATCCTGCGACATGCCGAATCGTTTCGCGCGATAAGCCGTGGGATAAAGGCCGTTGCCCACGTTTACCTGCCGCACATTTCGCTTTAAGTAAAGATCAGCGACCGGTTCCCCAGCTTTTGCGACTGCGGCCATACGTGCCGGAGAAATCCCAGCTGCGACATCGTCCGCCTCGTTGGTCTCGACGTTAATTGAGACTGCTGGAAGGGTTGCCAATTTGAGATCAAGGTCAGGTGGCTGCGAATCGAACTTGTCTGGCACTTCTTCATAATATTTCTTGAAGAGGCGATCACTGCCAACCGTTATCAGTGGATGCGCTCCCACTTTTCGTACATCCGTTGAGATGTCTTCTAATAACTCCATGTCGCGCACACCCCCGTTGACGAAAACGATTTCACCTTCTTTGACGCCGGCGACTTGTGTGACCAATCGATTCGACAGGGCTTCTAAATCGGTAGCAGCCGTCTTCTTCGCAGTTTCAATCTGCGGAGTGGCTTTGTTCTCAGCTGTGTTTGTGGATGGCGCCGGTTGCTGGCATGAAAGCAGCGCTAACGAAGCGGACAAAAAGACAAGCAGGGGACAGACCTTACGAAACATGGGAGGCTCCTTTTTTACGAGGGGAAGTTTTGGATTGCAGGGCAGCTTCTACGACAAATTGACGGGCAAAGTCAATGTTGGGATCGCGGGCATCACGTTCGCAATGAGCGCGCAGCGCGAGCAAGATTTTTTGAGTGTTGGTCCAACCGTAATGCAAGTTTGCTATGGCAGCGCAAGAAACGCCCACAGTACCCTTGTCAGGTACCATGGATACGCAAGCGAAATTCATCGTTGATGGCAACGATGTCGGTACGGCGGTTTGAGAAGAGCCGGCTTTCCCGCAACAGCATTGGCAAACCGCCCGGCTTTATGTCGAGTCCGTAGGCACGACTCGAAAATAAAGCCGCAGTCTGTGGATTCAATCGCTGCGGTATACCGTAGCGAATCGCTTTTTGTCCGACCGGCGAGAAACCGGCAGTGCGTCGTGGGTTAATCAACTCCAGCGAATGATCAAAGATGTGCAAGCGAGTCGTCGGCTCGCGCAACGCCAGATCTCGATGGACCAACAGATTGACGATGGCTTCAACCACGGCGCCGCGATGATAATTTGCGCGTGCGGCGACGGGGCTGTCTTCAGCGGCCACGGTCGAGAAGTGTTTTGGGCGCACGTCCCATAAGTCACAATAGCGCCGCACAAACCGTAACGCAGTTTCATAAATAGTCAGGAGAGTACCGGAAATCGTAACGCGTTCGATTACAGGAGATTGTGTTGTCTCGCCTGCAAACCGCGTGGCCACAATCGATGATCTCGGCAACAACTCAGCAACCCGCTGGTCCTGGCCAAACAAGAGCAGACCGGCAACAGTCGGCGTTACTTCGCCGATGCGTTGGGTAGCAAGCAACAGATCGCGTTCCAGCACTTCTCCGGTGGGGTAGCCATTGGCGCGCGCGTTATCGAAAGCATCACCTGTAAACTCGCGCAGGAAACTCCAAAGGTGCGCTTCATCAATATCCGCAATCGTCGCTCCCAGCGCCGGCAGATTTTCAAACATCACCGGCCGTATCTCGTCCAACAACGTTGCCAATTCTTCGGGTGTGGCTTCGCGCTTTTCTGAGCCAATCCGCAAAAAGAACCGGCCGTCGCGAGTGCGATAAGGACGCCGTTTGCCTTCAATGTCGAGGGCAACGATACGCCGGCCATTATCAAAAGCGATGCGATCTACAAAAGGGAAAAGTGGCGGCTCAATATCTTCGCGGCAGATTCGGACCAGCGCTTCCTGAACGTTTTCGGGATCGTCGACTCCTTCGATTCGCAGTTGGTCGTTAACACCAAACACGATAACGCCGCCGCCGGTGTTAGCCAGCGCGATTATCTCCTGCGTGATTTTTTCGGTGTTTGAGAGCTTTACCTTCAGCTCGAGGAACGTATCTTCGCCGCCGCGGATTAGGCGTAGCAGTTCGGTGCGGGAGGTGGCCGGGGCAGGCGTCGAGAGGTAATACTCTTGAAACGAGCGCTCGGTGGTTGGTTCGTGACGCTGGTTACTGCGAAATTTTCTGCGAGCCATTTGTGTAATGACGGGGCTCTTTCGCCTCTTAGAATTAAGATCTTAAATTTTCTGAGATCCTGAGATCTCAAATTTTAGATCTCGCATCTCAAATTCCAATCTTAAGACTTTCAAGCTTGCCCGCCCGGATGTCTAAACTCTCGACACCACTGGAATCAAAGTTGTCAATCTTCAATCATTCCCCGGATCATTCACTGCCTCGTGTACTGCCAGTTCCCTTTTCTGCACCGCTTCGCCCTGCGAGGGAAGCAACAGCAGATAGAAACCAAGTGAAAGAGCCGCCAGAACGGCGAGTGTAACATACTCAACCGATACGCTCTGCGCCACATAACCCGCCGCCGTGGCAGCCAACGGAACCAGCGCCAGCAACACTATCATCGGTATCAACAGCAGCCCCACGACTCCGGAAACATTCAGCCGTTTACCAAACTTCACTCGCTTGGGAAAGTGAATTGAGAACCAGTTCCCCATCAGCGAAAGTAGCGACGCAAATGCAACAAAACTCAACGCTGCAAACAGCACCGCGCCGGCCGACAAATCCTGGAAAACAATCTCATTAACTACCAACAAGCCGGCGCAAAAGGTTAGCGCCAGCAACGTCAGTGATATGTTCTTCCCCAGTAGCACTTTTTTGCGATCGACGGGCGAGAGTATTAGCGTGCGCATCCCCGCCTGGTCGAAAGCGAATTGGTTGCAAAACAGTCCGGCCAGAATTAGGAACACATAAAGAATTCCGGTTGTCGCCATCAGGCCGGCCCCATAGTCGAAGAAGTCCGCTTCCAATCCCGTAGCACTTCCACCGCCCGGCGGCGCAAAACGTCGTCTGTTAATGAATCGAATAACAATCAGTATCAGCGGCATGAGCGTCATCATGCGCAACTGGGCATTGCGCGTCGAGTAGCGCACCTCCTTCTCAATGATGGCTGACAACTCAGGCGAGATGAACGGCAAGTTCCACCCGGTGTACTGCTTGCCCGGCGCCGCTGCGCGTTGGCTCTTTTGTTTTGTGGATCCGCCGCCGAGCGTCGCCCGCCGGGTCAGCCAGTAAGTGAACAGCACCAATACAGACGTGTAAGCGAGTAACAGACTCAGTACCAAAACGTACTCAGTCGCATGTCCCGCACGCAGACCGCCGGTCAACGCGTACGCCACGGCGCCGGGTGGCGTCCAGCGAAGCGCGGCAATCGAGTCGGCGTGCTTGAAAATAATGGGCGCCAGCTGACCAAATAACGCGCCGCCCAGACCGGCAATCGCGCCGACAAGCGCCAGTAAAGTTTCACCGCGAGTTCGTTTGCGTCGAATTAGGGAACCAATTGAGGTAGAAACCCATTTTGATAATGCCAGGCCAAATGCGGCCGCCGTCAACGTCAGCAGAATCGCGGCCCCCATCTTTCCAGTTCCCAATCCAACACCGATTCCAATCGCCAGTATGGCCGGAATTGCAAACAATGATTGCAGCGTGACGATTTCGCTCAAAAAATCGAGTGCAAAAAGTTTTCGTAAACTGATGGGGTAGAGCAGCAGGTTGCCGGGATCAAACTGCCGGCCGCCACCGAGGCTCAAGGGCAGTGTGGCCCACAGCAGGTAGAACAAAGAAAAGATTGAAAAGAAGATGAACTCGGCGGAGGGAACCACATCGGCTCGCCCACGATGGGACGCTGTCAATGCAGCTGTGTCGATGCCGGAGCCGGGCGCCGTCAAAGCGTAAGCCGCCACACCAAGCCCCGCGGCTATCAACAGCGACAGTGCCAACGCGGCCAGCATTGTCAGCACCGACGCCAGGCGATTGATGACTGCCTTGGACTTGCGCATTGAATTGCGAAACAAAGTCCATTTAAGCCAGATGAGTGTTGCAAGCTGGGACATGGGATAGTGCGGCAGCAAACAGCAAACAGCAAACAGCAAACAGCAAACAGCTGATATGAGTTTGTTAGTAAGGCAGTTTCGGATTTTGGCTGTCAGTTTTCAACCGCTTCATCATACTGTGCTTTCATTTTATACTCAGCCGCTCTCCCTAGGTCTATCGTCTGTTTCTGGCTTTGCTATTTACTGTTTACTAGTTGCTGTTTACTGTCTGCTGTTTGCTGGTTCTTTAAGAAATGAATTCCTACATCAGTCTTGGCTCGAACCTTGGCGATCGCGCCAGCAACTTAGTCCTCGGCATTCGCGGCATGCTCGATGCAAATCTTGAAGTTATTAGATTGTCGCAGGTTTATGAGACCGAGGCGGTCGAAACCTTCGCGCAACCGCCTTTTCTGAATATGGTGGCGGAGTTG
>DATAOU010000274.1:0-2853 GCA_036265575.1 Pyrinomonadaceae bacterium | reverse complement strand
GGGCTTATGAGCTAAATGGTGGTTTTTCCTCAAATTCCTATTTCATTGGGATCAAGAGCAGACCGATATGAAACGCGTAACAAGTAATATTGCGCCCACCTAGACCTTTTTAGATTGTTTGTCGTTACAGATGCCCACGAGCAACAGCCAGGCGCCGGAGACAAGTGAAGCAAAGATCATCATGCCACCTCCCGCGAGATAAATTCCTATACAAGAAACTCTTCGGCTCGCCACCGCAGCGTGACATCGCGAGTCTGCGGAGCCGCCTTGACGTGTAGGGGTAGATTAAGGACAGTCCCTGCCTGTATTCGTTGAGTTTTGTCCGTAGCCCCATTGTTGAAGCACAGACGTGTCTGGAGTTCGCCTGGAGAGCGTTTCTCGAGGCGCAATCTTAGTGCGTTTGAGCGTTTTTGGTTTGTTTTTGATTCCCTTTTCGGTTCCCGTTCAGTGATGTTGATCCGTGGGGATTTTGGCATGCCGGCGGGGCGAAAAGCTCGTTCCTTGACACCGTTTAAGCCACACTGTTACATTACGCGGTCTTTTTGCCATCTCGATTTATTCCAAGTGTTTGCAAAGGAGTCTTCTTGAGTACTGAATCAGGTTTCCTGTTTACCTCAGAGTCTGTCACCGAGGGCCATCCCGATAAAATCGCCGACGCAATATCAGACGCAGTCCTGGACGCAGCGCTGTCTGAGGATCCGACGGCGCGTGTCGCTTGCGAAACGCTCGTAACCACCGGGCTCGTAGTTCTCGCCGGCGAAATCACCACCGAAGCGCGGATCGACTATGGTCGCGTGGCGCGCGACGCCATAAAAGAGATCGGCTATACGAGAGCCAAGTACGGCTTTGACTCCGAGACCTGCAGCGTCTTGTCAGCGATTGATCGCCAATCGCCCGACATCGCTATGGGCGTGGATACGGGGGGCGCTGGTGACCAGGGCCTGATGTTTGGTTTCGCCTGCAACGAGACTCCCGAGCTAATGCCGCTGCCAATTCAGCTTGCGCACATGCTCGCGAGGCGGCTCACGGAAGTTCGCAAGTCAGGCGCACTGCCCTACCTGCGTCCCGACGGAAAATCTCAGGTAACAATCGAATACCGCGATGGCCGTCCATTTCGAGTTGAGGCGGTGGTCATTTCATCGCAGCACGGTCCTGACGTAGGTAATGAACAGTTACGTGCCGAGATCCAGGAACAAGTGATTAAGCACACGGTGTCGGACGAGTTGCTCGACAGCGATACGAAGTATCACATTAACCCGACCGGCCGGTTTGTAACTGGTGGACCACAGGGCGATGCCGGCGTGACTGGCAGAAAGATCATTGTCGACACCTACGGCGGCTATGCACCGCATGGTGGCGGCGCATTCTCGGGCAAGGATCCCACGAAGGTTGATCGTTCGGCAGCCTACATGGCGCGCTATGTTGCGAAAAATATTGTAGCCGCTGGTCTCGCTGATAGTTGCCAGGTCCAACTCGCTTATGCGATTGGCGTCGCCGATCCGGTTTCGGTAAACGTCCAGACTTCCGGCACGGGCCGTATTTCCGAAACCGCGCTCGCCAAGTTGGTGCGCGATCATTTCGAACTGACACCGCGCGGCATCATCGAATCGCTTGATCTGCGCCGGCCAATCTACCGCGCAACTGCTGCTTATGGTCACTTCGGCCGCGACGGCTTCAGTTGGGAAAAGACTGATAAAGCCGAAGCGCTGCGAACCGCTGCAGGTATTTAGTTGGCCGGCTAGCGCTCACGAACCCAAAACTTAACAACTTCTAAAAAGGATAACGCAATAATGAGTGCAACACGTTCCGTCGAATTTGACGTGAAAGACATTGGCCTTGCGAAACAAGGCAAACAACGAATCGAGTGGGCCGAGCGCGAAATGCCAGTGCTGCGATTAATTCGTGAGCGCTTCGGCGATGAAAAGCCGCTTAAGGGCGTCAGGCTGGTGGCGTGCGCGCATATCACTACTGAGACAGCGAATCTCGCGCGTGCCTTGCAGGCCGGTGGAGCGGAAGCGGTTTTGATCGCCTCCAATCCCCTTTCGACTCAGGACGATGTTGCGGCTTCGCTGGTTTCGGACTGGGGCATTCCGGTTTATGCCATTAAGGGCGAGTCGACGGAGACCTACAACCGCCACGTGCGCACCGCGCTCGACTTTCACCCTGAGATCATCATTGACGACGGCTCGGACGTTGTCGCGACGCTAATTAAAGAGCGTGGCGATCAGGTCAAAGAGCTAATCGGATCGACTGAGGAGACCACCACCGGCATTCAGCGTCTGAACGCCATGGCCGCTGCCGGCGTGCTGACATTTCCCACGATCGCGGTAAACGACGCACAGACGAAACACTTCTTCGACAACCGTTACGGCACGGGCCAATCAACGCTCGACGGTATCATCCGCGCCACTAACATTTTGCTGGCCGGACGAAACATAGTGGTGGTTGGTTATGGCTGGTGTGGCAAGGGTGTCGCACTGCGCGCACGCGGTATGGGAGCGAATGTTATTGTCACTGAAGTCGACGCCATTAAGGCTGTCGAAGCGGTGATGGACGGCTTCCGCGTAATGCCAATTGCCGAAGCGGCGGCGCTCGGCCACATCTTCATTACCGTTACCGGCAATCGTCACGTTATCGATGGCGAGCATTTCGCAAAGATGCGCGACGGCGCCATCGTCTGTAACAGCGGCCACTTTGATCTCGAGCTCAACCTGGTCGCGTTAAAGGAACAGTCGGAAGAAGTAACGAGCGTGCGGCCATTTGTTGAAGAGTACAAGCTCAAGACAAACGGCAACCGGGTGATGGTTCTTGGCGAAGGCCGCCTGATCAATTTAGCCGCCGCCGAAGGACATC
>DATAOU010000273.1:0-7201 GCA_036265575.1 Pyrinomonadaceae bacterium | reverse complement strand
TATGAAAATGAAGACGAAATTAGCCGTAATGGCTCTGTGCGTTTTGAGCATCTTTGCCGCAGGCTATTTGGTTCGCTCCATGCTTACCGAAAAATCCATAAACTTTGTTTCCAGTGCGCAGGCGCAGGATCAGGGATCGCGCAGGTGTTCGCTCAAGACGCTAAAGGGCGTGTATGGAATAAAGTTTGAGGGCCAGAAGATCGGCTTTGGTCCCTTTGTATCGGTCTCGCGGGTTGTATTCGATGGCGACGGTCATTTCACCACAAACGAGATTGGCCGGTTTAACGGCGACTCGATCCAAAGATCTTTTACGGGTCCATACGTGGTCAATGACGACTGCACGGGATCCATGGATTTCTCGTCAAACTTGTCCAATCCACCACACGAAGCCCACGGTGATATGGTGATCGTCAATAACGGCCAGGAATTCTTCATCGTGGATAATGAGGAAGGTTGGGCGGCGAGTGGAGTGGGCAAGAGATTCTAGCTGGCTGCGAAGTTCATAGACTCGCCAGTGTCTTCATCAGCAGCTCGATGTCTGAAAGATCGGGCAACAGCCCGTCCGGTTTGCATTCAATTAGATCCTGAGTTGTGTAGAAGCGGCCCGTATCAACAGCTAGAGAACGCGCGCCGAAGTGTTTAGCGCATTCAATATCGTTTGGCGTGTCGCCAATGACGATAAATTGTTCGGGTGCGATATCCATCTGCAAATGTTTGCGGATCCGGTCGGCAGCGAGTCCGGGAAGGTCGCGGCGGTCGTGCGATTCGTCGCCAAACGCTCCCGGCAGTGTGAAGAATTCAGACAAGCCGACTATCTCCATCTTCAACCACGCAGCCGGCTCGATATTGCCGGTGACCAAAGCGGATTGATAACGCGGATGATCGTGGACTGCTTGCAGCGCCTCGCGCACGCCCGGTAGAAGCTGGAAAACCTGTTCCCCGTTGCCGGTGAACTTTCGCATCGCCTTCATGTAGCTCTCGCGTAGATCGTGCACGCGCTCGCGTATATGCTCGTGCGTGAAGCCCTCGTGTTTCAGCGCTTCGCCGACGATTTGCAAATCAGTCATGCCAGAGACTTTCATTTCCGGCAGCCGTCCGGCGGTGCCAAACACTTCTTCCAGCATGGGAACGGTGTAGTCTTTGAATGACCCGATGCGGGTAGAGCGCATCAGCGTGCCATCGATGTCCCAGAGAAGTACCCTCATTCGATCACCGCCAGCACATCACCTGCGTTTACAGTCGCGCCCGCTTCAGCATTGATGGAAACGACGACTCCTGCCTTTGGCGCTTTCATCTCATTTTGCATTTTCATTGCTTCGACTACGATGATTCCTGCACCCGCTTCAACTTTGGCGCCCACCTCGACTAAAACGCGCACGATTTTGCCCGGCATTGGCGAAAGGATTTCAGCCGAGCCATGATCGTGGCCTGCAGAACCGAGCGCGCTGCTGAGGCGTTTCGGATCAACTAACGTGATGTCATAGGCGGCACGGCCAAGCACTGCCGAAAAAGAGTTATTCGAACCTTGCCTTCCCTCAACGCGACACTTGTAAACAGCGCTGCCATTAATTAACAAATACTCGCCGCCTCTTAGTCTGCGATGTTCGATCTCGTAGCGGCGCCCATCGATCTCGGCAGTTGCAGAATCACCGGCAAGCTCAAGAGAGATTACGTGTTCAATGTTCTCGATTTGTGCTTTGTATTTCATCCGGGTGCGTTACTGCGACTTCTTACGTTGTAGGTCGAGCTGGGTCTGAATCTCGAGCGCTGCGGTCCGGCCCGACATTTTCCAGCGACTCTGGCCAACCGAAACCACCGGCCGCGAAGTCGACTCTTTTTGTTTCCGGGCGTAATGAAGGGCGGCTGCGATTAACGCCATGTCCTGTTGCATCTGTTCAGTTTGCTCATCGAACGCGGGCGCCGGGGTACGCGCGCGGCGCTCATTGAAGCGCGTGATAAACCCGGTATCCAACCTGCCGTCGATGAACTCCTGGTCGCGAACGATTTCGCGGAAAAATGGCAACGTGGTTTTGATGCCGCCAACTTCATACTCACCGAGCGCGCGTCGCATGCGATCGATTGCTTCGTGACGAGTGCGCCCCCAGGCCGCCAGTTTCGAAATCATTGGATCGTAATGAATGGAAACTTCAGAATTTAGTTCCACGCCGCTGTCGTCCCGAATTCCGGGACCGTTAGGCACGCGTAAATGTGTAATCAGGCCCGGTGAAGGGAAGAAGTTATTTTCAGGATCTTCGGCGTAGACGCGGCACTCGATCGCGTGTCCCTGCCATTGGACCTGTTCCTGCGAAAACGAAAGCGGCGCGCCATCAGCAACAGTAATCTGTTCGCGAACAATGTCGATGCCGGTTACCAGCTCGGTTACAGGATGCTCAACCTGCAAGCGCGTGTTCATTTCGAGAAAATAAAACTCACGCGTAGCGTCAGCAACCAGGAATTCAACGGTACCGGCGCCCACATATTGGACTGCCTGAGCGAGTTTGACTGCGGCCGCGCCCATCTGTGCGCGCAATGAAGCGTCGTTAATCGGCGAGGGACATTCTTCGATAACTTTTTGATGACGCCGTTGAATAGAGCATTCACGTTCGCCCAGATGAACGACGTTCCCGTGGGTATCGGCAATGATTTGAATTTCAATATGGCGTGGCCGCTCGACTGCCTTTTCGAGATATACGGCCGAATCACCAAATGCTGAGGCCGCTTCCGCTTTGGCGTTGTCGAAAGACGAACGCAATTCACCGGGAGATGTCACCAGCCTCATGCCTTTGCCACCGCCGCCTGCGGACGCTTTGAGCATAACTGGATAACCAAACTGTTTTGCAGTGTCCTCTGCTTCCGCAAAGGAATCCAAGGCCGCAACTGTGCCGGGAACAATCGGAACACCGGCCGCGACGGCAGCACTGCGCGCGCTTGTCTTGGAACCCATTACCCGCATCGCCTCAACGCCGGGGCCAATAAACGTCAAGCCCGCTGCGCTAACCGCGGCAGCAAAGTCGGCATTTTCAGCAAGGAAGCCATAGCCGGGGTGAATCGCATCCGCCTTTGTTTTCTTCGCGGCGTCAATAATTTTGGCGATGTCGAGATAACTTTGAACCGAAGGCGCTGGACCAATGCAAATCGCCTCATCGCAGAGAGAGACATGAACCGCAGTAGCGTCTGCTTCGGAATACACTGCTACGGGGGAAATGTTGAGATCGCGACAGGCGCGAATGATGCGCACTGCGATTTCACCGCGATTCGCAATTAGAATTTTTCGAAACATTATTTAGAAGCTAGACGCCCGCAGCCAGAAGTCAGAAGTTAGAACAAACATTTTTACCATTGATTGACGCGCGGATCGAATCGGAGTGTCCTGATTCGAAATTCTCTGTGCGTGCTCTGAGTTCTTTGTGTCTCGGTGGTGGATACTTGCTTAGCCTTATGCACCACCGGGGCACTGAGGGCACAGAGGTTTCGCAGAGAACGATGAAATGGGACACTACCGAATCTGCTTGCCGATTGGTGGTCGTTCGCTAACGAAAAAGGGCGGACACTTTAGTCCGCCCTTCAATTTGTTTTTGCAAGAAGACTTACTGCTTCAGGGCTTTGTTCGTTACGGTTGTGCTGCCTAGTCGACGCGGCGCGCCTGATGCTTTATCGACTATGCCGTCGCGCAGGATTAGATCGTCTTCAGTCCCCAATACTTTATCCGCACCGGGCAGGGGCAGTTCGTAATTCGTAAACGAAAGCCGTTCAGTGATTGCATCATCACCGCCGCTGATGGATGCGTTTCGAATGGCGGCGCCGTTGAGCTTCTGCGGTTTTTTGGGAACGGCAGCCAACTCCGCGCTAGGTCGATAGCCGGAAACATCAAGACTACTCAGCGCTGTTGCCAGTGAATGGTCAGGATCGGGAAGTTGGTTAAGGTCGCTGATGTTGTCCGGCAGTGTACCAAAAGTTGCGCGGTACTCATCGAGTGCGCGATCGATACGCCGCGCCTGGGCATTAAGGCCGGCCTCGATGCCGAGCTGGCGATATTCCAGACGTGTTGGAACCGTGATGCCGATCAGAATCAGAATGACGGCCGGAACAGCTAGAGAAGCAATAAAGCCGCTACGGGCATAGCGGACGCCGCAAAATCGCTCAGGCGAAGCGACGATTGAACGATAGAGTTTTCGGCCAAACCACAGCACAAAAAGGGTGACCGGAATGGCCAGCCACTTCAAGCGCCAAGCGGCCGTTTCTCCGGCAGCTACCCAGGACCAGAAGTCGAAGGGGATCATCGATAAGTACGCGAGAGTAGACTTGGCGCCACGCGCAGAAAACTGGCCCAGCGCCACAAATGTTTGGGTCAGAAACACCAGCACCAGCAAAGACCCCATGACCGACAACACCAGCGAGCGTCCATAAGACGGCAGCTCATGTTCGGGTTTGGGGAGCGCTTCGCCGACAGGGCAGGCGCCGCAGGCAGCGCAGCCGTCACTCAGTTCAGTCTCAGATTTGAAACCGCAGCAGGGGCAGATGGTCACGGGTGTTTTGTACCTCAATACTTATAACCGGAGTCAGTCGTTCGTTTTCGGGCTAACGGTTTAACCGGCCTTATGTACCAGCGGTTGATCAGCTCGTCGTTCAGGCCCGGTGTTTGATGCGGAAATAGACGCTTGCGATTCGCCAGTTGCAGAATCAGTCGATACTTTATTTAACTCATACCAGGTGTGATACATGCGATGCGCGAAGGTCCAATAAGAACCAACCGCAAGTACCCAAAGGACAGCCGGCATTCGATTAGCGAAGAAATTGGTCGAACCAGCATGAGTGCTCAAGGCGCCAATGATAAAAAGAACCACTCGCTCGGGACGGCGCAGAAAACCGACATCACACTTAGGAATCAGACTCTCGGCCCGGGCGCTCGCGTAGCTTACCATAACCGCCCCCATTAGTCCTGCGCCCGCAAGAAAAACGTTAAGAGTGGAGTGGAACTGAGTATCGCGGGCATAAAAGACCATTAATCCGACAAATATGACCATGTCGGAGAGTCGGTCGAGCGAGGAATCCAGGAAGCCGCCGAACTGCGTCACGCGGCCTGAAAGCCGCGCCACTTGGCCGTCGAGCATGTCAAAGAGATTGGCCACAATAAGGACTATGCCAGCCGAGAAAAAATAGCCCAGTCCGAAGAGCAGCCCGCAACCGACATTTATCGCAACGCCAATGACGGTCAGAAAGTTTGGGTTGATGTGGCCATAGGCAAGCCAGCGCACCATTGCGTCGATAATTCTTTGCGCGCCGCGGCCAATACCATTCACAAACATTTCTGGTCAAATTCTCCGGAGCAAGATTATGCCTAATGCCGCAGCAACATTAAAGCTTTTCGTAGACAAAGGGCGGATTGTAGAAACACGTGCAACCAGGGTCAAGTTTTTTGAGAAGTACGGCCAGTGAAAACCAGGTTCATGAGAGTAGAACCAGTCACCCTTTGTTCTCCATCTCAGTATGTATCGTCGTGAGGCGGATCACTTCGAAATTCCGCGCGCCGGCAGGAGTGCGCACCACAACTTCGTCACCTTCTTCTTTCCCCATTAAACTCTTGCCAACCGGCGAGGTGGTGGAAATTAGACCGTTCTGCGGATCGCTTTCTTCCGGTGTGACCAGGCGATAGGTGACTTCCTCATCTTTTTCAGAATCGAACAAAACGAGCGTTGAACCATAACCCGCTTTGTCGCGCGATATCTTTGAGAGGTCGATCGAGGATATTTCGCTAATGCGCTGGCGCAACTCGACAATGCGGGCTTTTACGACGTTTTGCCGATCGAGTGCGGCGCGATATTCCGAGTTTTCCCGCAGGTCTCCAAATTCAAGCGCGCGCTTAATTTCTTTCGGTAAGTGAACGCGGAGCTCGGATTCGAGCTCATCGAGTTCGCCCTGTAGCTTTTGTTTGATGTCTACTGACAATTTCTTTACTCAACTTATCCCTTGCAGCTTAGCCGCAAGCAGAAACAGGTTCGCCACTCTTGCTGTGGGGCCGGTGATATTGCGCTTCATCGGGAGCGCCAAAGGAAATGCCTGTATCGCGGGCGGTGCGCACCAGCTGACCATTCGGCGGCACCGTCTTGACGTTAGCAATCGCCTGATAGATAGGAACCGTAATCACGTCCCCTGCCTGCAGCGCGACCATGACGCCTTGCTTACCTTCAACGACGGCTCGCACCGCGCAAGCTCCATAATTGGTTGCCAACATTCGATCGAAAGCATTGGGGCGACCGCCGCGTTGCAGATGGCCCAGCACAACAGTTCTTGTTTCTTTGCCGGTAAGCACTTCCAGATTTCTTTGACAATAAGCGCCGATGCCCCCAAGGCGCGGTGCGTGATGAGGGTCGCCAGTATCCTGATAAATCAAGTCATGCCCGGTTTCAATCGCGCCCTCAGCGGCGACGATAATACTAAAGTTAGAACCCGCCTCATCGCGCTGGCGAATGCGGTCTGCCACCGACTGCATAGTGAAGGGAATCTCTGGAATGAGAATCACGTCCGCGCCGCCGGCGATGCCAGAGTGTAATGCAATCCAACCGGTGTTACGACCCATCACTTCCAGAATCATCACGCGATCATGTGATTCAGCCGTAGTGTGCAGTCGATCCAGCGCCTCAGTTGCGATATCCAACGCGGTGACAAAGCCGAACGTGAGTTCCGTACAGGCCAGATCATTGTCTATTGTTTTAGGCACTCCCACCACAGGAATCCCGAACCGGCCAAACTCCTGTGCGATCGTCAAGGTACCCTCGCCCCCGAGCACCACCAAAGCATCGATATCCAGGCGTCGCAAGTTTTCAGTTGCTTCGTGGTAAAGAGCGTCGACCTTGATCGCTCTACCGCTTGCGTCCCTATCGACAAACCTGCCGCGATTACGTGTCCCGAGAATTGTGCCGCCCCGCGGCAGCAACCCTCTGACGTCCGCAGTCGTCAATTCGTGCGTATGGGTTTCGCCTAGTAGCCCTTCAAAGCCGTGCTCGATGCCGATGACTCTCATGCCGTACTGCCCGATAGCCGTCGTCACGACTGCGCGAATTACGGCGTTTAGTCCGGGAGCATCCCCACCACCAGTTAATATTCCAATTGTGCCAGGCATAAATTCGATTGTGTTTTATGTTTCGAAGCGCCAGCCGCCACGTTACCCACTTGCCTTAATATTTTACCAACCGGACGCGAG
>DATAOU010000272.1:0-8424 GCA_036265575.1 Pyrinomonadaceae bacterium | reverse complement strand
AGTTACCAAAAAACAGATTGAACCCGCGAAGCGGGTGATAGCCGTTGCGCAACATTCGTCCAAATGATTCGGCTGCCGCCCGCTTCGCGGGCTTTGATTGCTTTTCCTGACTCGATCCTGGGGCTTACGCCCCAGGCTTTACGCTGACGTCCGCTCCGCGGACTCTAAGATTCAGATCAGTTTGAGCGACATCTGATGCGTCAAGTATGTTAATGCCCTTGAAAGGCCGGGCTAAATTCATATCGACCCTCGCTCTTTTCACATACACGCCTCACTGTTTCGCCACTATTCACCGCCTGGGTTAAGATTGCGGCGCATGCAATCCTCAAACGAATTTCTCCACCCGTTTCCCCGAAAACTGCTCTGCGCTGTTCAGGTCGCACCGTTGTTCCTGCTCGTGTTATTCGCCGGCTGCAAAAGCGGCTATCAGAGTGCCAGTCAGAGCAAACCCGCCGACACAGTAGCGCGTCAGGTCAAGACCGCTCGCGTCGCAGAAATGCCTTTTGGTGACACCGTAGTTGCCAACGGCACCCTTGCGGCCTATGACCAATCGACTGCAGCCGCGAAAGTTGCCGGCCGGCTAAGCACCATCTCGGTCGATCTCGGCAGCGTCGTACGACGTGGGCAGATGGTGGCGCAGGTTGAAGCAAGCGATTACAAACTGCGCGTGCAGCAAGCAGAAGCGGCCTTGGCCCAGGCGCGAGCGCGGGTGGGACTGTCGCCTGATGGGAAAGACGATACCGTCAATGCCGAACAGACCGGAACGGTCAGGCAAGCGCGCGCAGTTCTGGACGAAGCAAAGGTTAGTCGCGACCGCGCCGCAAAACTCGTTCAGCAGGGAATCGTGGCGCGTTCGGAGTTTGATACCGTCGATGCCAGCTACAAAGTTGCAGTCAGTCGTTATCAGGATGCGATCGAAGAGATTCGTAATCGACAGGCGCTCGTGGCCCAGCGTCGTTCTGAACTGGCATTGGCGCGTCAACAACTTGGGGACACCGCGGTCTACGCTCCGCTTGACGGTATCGTGCAGCAGAAGCGCGCGAGCGTTGGCGAATACCTCGCTGCCGGTGCGCCAGTCGTAGATATTGTGCGCATGAATCCGCTGCGGCTGCAGGCCGAAGTTCCCGAGCGTGATGCGAGCACGGTGCGATCTGGACAAAGCGTTCGCGTCACCGTCGCCGGCGATGCAAATGTTTACGTTGGGCAAATCAAACGATTGAGCCCGGTTATCACGGCGCAGAACCGCATGTTGATGGTCGAAGCCGATGTGCAAAACAACGGGTTGTTGCGGCCTGGTTCATTCGCCAAGGCGGAAATTGTCACAAACGACGCGAAGATGGCGATCACTGTTCCCAACAGTTCCATCGTAACTTTCGCGGGCATTGAAAAAGTCATTGTCGTGCAAAACGGTAAAGCACTCGAGAAACCTATCACTACCGGCCGCCGTAACGGCGATTGGACGGAGATCGTCGCCGGCGTTAACGTGGGCGATCAGGTGATCGTCGATCCGGGGAATTTGCAATCGGGAATGGCGGTAGAGGTTGTTCAATAAAGAAGAGTCCAAAGTCGAACGTCCAAAGTCCAACGTCTCCTTAGAGCCACAGACTTTGGACATTGGACGTTGGACCTTGGACTAAGAAGAATGCAAAAACTAGCCGAGATTTGTATCCGACGTCCGGTCTTCGCCACGATGATTGTGTTGTCGTTGGTGGTGGTCGGTTCTGCGAGTTACTTCAAGCTCGGCGTCGATCGCTTCCCCTCAGTTGATTTGCCGACTGTCAGTATCCGCACCAATCTACCCGGCGCATCGGCCGAAGAGGTTGAGTCGCTTGTCACTCAACAAATTGAAGAAGTAGTTAACACCGTCGACGGTATCGATGAGCTGCGTTCAATCTCGGGCCAGGGCACTTCAATTGTCATTGCTACTTTCAAACTCGATCGCAACCTCGAATCCGCGGCCCAGGACGTGCGCGATCGCGTCAACAGTTTGGGACGGGCGTTGCCTGACGACGCCACCCCACCGATAGTTCAAAAGTTTGATAACGACAGCACCCCGGTCATCACCATTGCGCTTTCCGGCGATCGTTCGATCCGCGAGTTGACTGAATTTGCCGACAAGACTGTACGCGTGCAACTCGAGCGTGTCGGCGGTGTCGGCGAGGTCCGCGTCGTGGGCGGCCTGGACCGTGCCATCAACGTTTGGATTGATGCCGAACGATTGGCTGCATATCAGATTCCGGTGACTGCGGTGCGCTCGGCGCTCACCCGTCAGAATGCGGACGTACCCGGCGGGAATGTGGACACCGGCCGCGAAGAATTAGTTCTGCGGACGCTGGGCCGCTATACCGACCCGCGCGCTTTTGAGGATCTGGTAATCGCGAATGTTAACGGTTCGCCGATTCGCATTCGCGATGTGGGTCGGGTGGAAGACGGCACCAAGGAACAACGCTCGCTGGCGCGGCTGAACGGCGTGCCCACGGTCACGCTCGAAGTTCGCCGCCAGTCAGGCGCCAACACCATCGACGTGATCAACGGCGTCAAGCGTGAATTGCCGCGCGTAGTCAGCCAACTGCCGACCGACGTCAAGACAGAGGTGATTCGCGACCAGTCACGTTACATCGAGGCCGCGCTACACGAAATTCAAAAGCATTTGGTGCTGGGCAGCATTCTTGCCAGTCTGGTGGTGCTGCTGTTCATGCGTTCCTGGCGCTCGACGATCATCGCCGCGGTCGCCATTCCATGTTCATTGATTTCGGCTTTCGGCATGATGCGCGCGCTGAACTTCACGCTTAACAGTGTGACTATGCTGGCGCTGGTGCTAATGGTGGGCGTTGTCATCGATGATGCGATCGTCGTGCTCGAAAACATTTTCCGCTTCATCGAAGAAAAGAAGATCGAGCCGAAGGAGGCCGCGCGCGAAGCCACCAAAGACATCGGCCTGGCGGTGCTGGCGACGACACTTTCGCTCGTAGTCATCTTTTTGCCTGTCTCTTTCATGTCGTCAATTTCGGGTCGGTTTCTTTACCAATTCGGTATCACGGCCGCAGTCGCCATTCTGGTTAGCTTGCTCGTCTCTTTCACGTTAACGCCGATGATGAGTTCGCGTCTGATTCGCGTTGACGATGCCAAAGGCGGTCACAGCGAGGCGGCCTCACGCAAAGGCTTTTATCGTTGGATCGATCGCACCTACATCGTGATGCTGGCTTTCGCGATGCGCCACCGTGCCGCCGTCACCGTGATAGCAGTCGCGGTGGTGCTGTCGAGCATTCCGCTTTATCGCGCCGTTAAGCAGGAATTCATTCCGACAAATGTTGATGAGGCGGAGTTCGAGGTCAGCGTGAATGGACCAGAAGGCACGAACCTGGCGGTAATGAACGAGACAATGCAGGCGATCGAAAAGGACATCAGCTCGACGCCCGGCGTGCGCCTGGTGCTGGCCAACGCCGGTGGTTCATTTCTGGGTGGCGTTAACCAGGGCAACGTTTACGTGCGAATTGCGCCGCATGAAGAACGCACCTTCTCCCTCGGCCGTTTGTGGACTGAGACGATGAAGGGAAATCCGCTGAACGCATTTAAAGGAAACTACAGTCAGCAGGATGTGATGGTTGAGGTGCGCCGTCGCTTGCGAAAATACGCGCCGATGCGTACCGGCGTTCGCAATGCGCCATCGTTCAATTTTGGGGCTGGCGGTCGTTTCGACATCGATTTCAATTTTCGCGGACCGGACGTGGTTGCGCTGGCGGGTTATGCGGACGAGCTGATGAAACGTTCCCAAACCCTCGGCGGGATTGTCGACGCTGATACGACGCTTAAACTTAATAAGCCTGAACTGCGTGTGGAGATTGATCGAGCACGCGCCGCAGATCTGGGCGTTGATAGTTCTGATATCGCCACTGGCTTGCGTTTGATGGTGGGCGGTGAAGAACGGGCCTCGCGCTTTCGTGACGAATCGATCAATGAAGACTATGACGTGCAATTGCGGCTGGATGAACGCGATCGCAGCGATGTCGCGACTATCCAACGGCTGTACGTGCCTTCGTCACGAGGCGGCCTGGTGCGACTAGATAACCTGGTTAAGATCAAGCGAGACACAAGTCCTTCGCGCATCGATCGCCTTGATCGCGAGCGGTTGGCCGCGGTTCGCGCCTCGGTCGCGCCGGGTTACGCACTTGCAGACCGCATTGAAGCACTGCGCGCCGCCGCAGCGGACATGCACCTGCCGGCCGCTTATTCCACCACGGTATCCGGGCGCGCGCGCGAGTTGGAAAGGACGTTCACCGAATTCATCTGGGCGTTCATCCTCTCAATCATCTTTATGTACATGATTCTCGCTTCGCAGTTTGAAAGCACGATCCATCCGGTTACGATTTTGTTGAGCTTGCCTCTTTCGGTCCCGTTTGCGCTGCTCTCGTTATGGGCTACTGGCGATACGCTTAATCTTTATTCGGCGCTGGGCATCCTGGTCCTTTTCGGCGTGGTCAAGAAAAACTCCATTCTGCAAATAGATCATATGAATAGTTTGCGCGCCAAAGGCATCGAGCGCTACGAAGCGATCATGCAGGGAAATCGGGATCGCTTGCGACCGATCCTGATGACGACGCTGGCTTTGGTGGCGGGCATGATGCCCTTAGCGCTCGGCACTGGTCCGGGTGCTGAAGAACGTCGCTCGATTGCGGTCGTTGTCATCGGTGGCCAGACGTTGTCGCTCATGTTGACGTTAATTGCCACGCCGGTGGTCTATTCACTACTCGATGATCTGGGCCACACGGCGCGCTGGCGGAAACTCGCTGGCGTTGCCAGTGGGCTTCGCGGCAAGGTTGGTAAGCGACGACGGCGTGCTCGTGAAGAGCCAGCTGGTGTTGATGGCGCCGTGGTTGCGGAAGAGAAGCCCGAGCGCATCAGCGCCGCCGGCGATTGAAAGTAGTTTCATGCAGTTCAGAATCCAGCCTAGGTTGCTGATAAGAAAGAGTCAAGCTAAAGCTTGTATCTGAACTGCGAGTCCGCAGAGGCTGATTGGGCAGTTACTCACCCTCCTGCTTGTCGGCGTAAGAACCCATAGCGTATACTTCGCTCAGTGTCGCCATCTCGACACACGCAATTAACAAGTCCCGCCCCACGCAGTCTCACCGCAACACGATCGCAGTACTTAATTACTCAAACTTCTCTCTAACGGAGCTCGCCCGAATTGAGCGCTTCCATAGAATTCACTGAAGTAGTTCCTAACGCGCCGCTTCTTGCCGAAGCGCTTGTTCAGGATCGCTATCGCATTGTCCGCAAACTTGGTCGCGGCGGCATGGGTGCTGTTTATGAAGCGGTGGACCAGCGGTTAGGCATAACTGTCGCGCTGAAGGAAACGCTTTCCGCGGAGCCTTCGATGCGCAAGCAGTTTGAGCACGAGGCACGCTTGCTCGCGAGTTTGCAACATTCCGCATTGCCGCGCGTGACGGACCACTTTGTCGAGGGCGATCGCGCGTTTTTGGTGATGCAGTTCATCGCCGGTGTCGATCTCGCTAGCATCATCGCGCAGCAACCTGGACCATTTCCCCGCGACCAGGTGATTGCCTGGGCCGATCAATTGCTAGACGCGCTCATCTACTTGCACTCTCACGACCGCCAGGTCATTCATCGCGATATCAAGCCGCACAATTTGAAACTTGCCGCCAACGGCCAGATCGCGTTGCTGGACTTTGGTCTTGCCCGGGCCAAGCCGGCTGACACTTCGGCCACAGCTTCGCGCGGTTTCTTTGGATACACACGCCAGTATGCGCCGCTCGAACAGATTGAGGACCGGCGCACCGATCCGCGCAGTGATATTTATGCGTTGGGCGCGACGCTTTATCACTTGTTAACCGGAATCAAGCCGCCCGACGCTTTGGAGCGTGCGTCGGCAGTTATTAATTCCGAACCAGATCCTTTACAGCCGGCCAACAAAATTTATGCGGCGGTTGGTCCGCAAGTCGCGGCTATTCTCGGCAAAGCGATGGCATTGCGTCCTGAAGAGCGCTATGCGAATGCAACTGATTTTCGCGAAGCGCTCCGACGCCTGGGCCGGATAAATATCCGACCAATCGACGCAAAAGTGAATGCGCCGGCAAGAGCGGACTTAAAGGTTGAAGAAACGTTGGTGCGGAAACATGACAAAACGGCCCCGCGCCTGGCAATGATCGAGTCGCAACGCCGCTTCGGCCCAGCTGCGATGGTCGCGCTGCTACTTGTGAGTGGCGCTTTAGCTTTGGCCTTTATCTATGATTCAGAAGACCGCAACTCAATCCAGTCGACCAGCGCATCAGTTGCCAAGACTGCAAACACTCGTGAGTCCACCGCAACGTTACCGAAAGCGGATCGTCCGGGAGTTAACAACCGGGCGGCAGGCATCGCTAAAAGGGAAGTGAGCGATCGCGATTCTGCCGGCGACCGAGTAAACGAAAAGAAGAAGCAAGAAGATGATCGGGAGCAGCGTGCGGCGTATCTTGTTAATCAAAATAAGAAACAGGCTGAGGAACGCGCAGGCGCTAAAGAAAAGAAAAGAGAAAACGTGTCCTGGAACTCCCAGCCGGCATTTCTCAAATCGCAGAAGGCCGCAAACGTTCAGCAACCGAGACCGCGTCGTTCGGTTGACGCGCCCGCCTTGCGTTTGCCAAAACCTGAATGGGAGAACAACTTGTCAGCGCCCTCAAGTGAATCCGGCACGCGCGCCTTCGGCTCCGCCGCTTCAGCGCCGAAATTCTTCCGGGCCGCCGACGGTACTTTAACTGTAAAGTTTTCCGACGGCTCGACCAGAGTTGTTAAGCCCGGCGAGCGAACCGCTCAACCGCGTTAGACCAACCCCAGTCTTATAAAAAACTGAAGTTATTTAGTGACGCTAAGCGGCAGTGCCCTGGCGAAGTTTCTCCACGTGCTGGATCTTCACCAGGTAGCTCTGGGCTTCTGCGGATTGAAACATCTCGTGGGTTTCAATTTCGTCTTCCATGACGGGAGTAATTGCGAGGTCGCTGTATTCCAAACGCAGCGGGTCTTTCATCACTTTTCGCAGGATGAAATAGCAATGTGAAAAGAGCGACACCCACTGAATTTGTTTCCACAAGGTTTCCGCCGCATATTTGGGATAGAAGACAAAAGGAGATTCTCGCGGCAAACTCGGCCGGCGATCTTTTCGGAACTTGAGGCGTATGAAACCACCTTCGATCGGGTGAACGCCTTCAATGTGTGCGTTGCCGCGAAACCAAATCAGATTGGACATGGTTTTGCCGGCTGAGGTTCTGGTCGCGACGCAACGTTTGAGCACTGTTTCTACGTGCTCATCCGAGTAATAGTTTGTCCAGACTTGCGCATAAGCCGTTTCCCATTCCTCGCGCGTCATACGTTCGTGCGGCAGCGTGACGTGATTCACGTCGAACCGGTTCAAGTCGGAATCCATAGCAACCCCGGCTTCATGGAGTTTGCGGTGATCCTCTGAACCAGGCAACGGCGTCAGGCAGGTAAATTCAATGATGTCGATCGGCAGTTCGGTTTGAATGATCCGCACGTCATTCAGGATTGATTCCGGCGTATCGAAAGGGAAGCCGACAATGTAGCCACAAAAAATCATGGCTCCCGCGCGCTTCCAATCAAGCAGCATCTTGCGGTACTCAGTGATCTTGTTCTGGTTCTTTCGCGCGCCGCTGAGATTATCCGGATTGATGTTCTCCAAGCCGATGAAAACTCGCTTTACGCCGGCACGGCGGGCTTTGTCGATAAAGTTTGGAATACGGTGAGTGCCGGTATCGATCTGAATGCTGAATTTGATGTTTAATTTTTCTTCTTCGCGCAGGTAAATCAACCGATCGAAAATTACTTCCCAATTCTTATTTCGCGCGAAATTGTCGTCGGTGATGACAAAGCTATGAACGTCTTGCGCCAGGTTCTCGCGCACGATTTTCTCAACATCATCAGCCGTACGCGAACGCGATTTTCGGCCCTGCACATTGATGATGGTGCAAAACGAACACGAGAACGGGCAGCCTCGTCCGGCATCAAAGCTCGTGTTACCGAAAGCTCGCTTAACAATATTTGCCGGCAGAAAAGGCGTTACTGATCCTTCCATGTCCGGCAAGTCATCCATGAAATCGTAAAGCGGCTTGAGTCTATTGTTAGCGGCAGCTTGCAGCACTTGGTCCAGCCTGCCTTCGGCCTCGCCGGCAAACAACGAGATTCCCATTTCTTCAGCGCGCCGGACATCAGGGTCACGATCCTTCAGCATCGCCAGCGTGCCGGAAACGTGGAAGCCCCCAATAGCTACCATGATGCCGCGTTTGCGCAGCAAAGCCGCGATATCGAGGGCGCGTGGAAACTGGTTTGACTGCACCCCAACCAGCATCACCATGCCAGCATCCGCGCCTTTCACCAGCGAGACGATACGGTTTATACGAACGCGTGCGATGGTCT
>DATAOU010000271.1:0-7921 GCA_036265575.1 Pyrinomonadaceae bacterium | reverse complement strand
TTCCTTCCTGAGTTTTATGGTTTCGCGAAAACCGTAATACTGATCGCGTAAGAGGGGAGCAACATAGGGAGTATGAGATTCGGCCATGAGTACGATTGCCAATTTCCCGGGATTTGCGGCCAGGTACCATTGAGCAACTTCGATTGATTTCAATAACACTGAACAACCTTGTGCCTGCATGCTCACGGTGCGAATCGAGCGTGATAAAAGTCCGTGAGTCTTTCCAATTACTTCTGACGCGAGGCAGGGAAGCATTTGATCGGGAGTGTTAGTTGCTGCGACAAGCAATCCAATGCGTGTAGGGTCCCCTTGCCAAAGCTGAATGCAACGACGAGTAGCTTTCACCCCGAGGTCGGTGGTGCAACTGTTTGCGTTCATCTTCTTGCCGGCTAAGAAGTCGGGATAGTTATCCATTACCGAGTAGCGTTGTTCGACGCCCAGGGAATTAAGAGTGGTGATGAGTTCCGGGGACAACTTGTGCATGAGTGCATTCGTTAGTTCGGTGGTTTTGAATGCGTGTTGTGGGGTTGATGTCGCTGCTGAGAGTAGGCTAATCATTGTGTACAACTTTCTTAGATCGAGTTTCGGCGCTTAACTACGACCTGGAGCCAGGGGAAAAAGCTTCTGTGTTCGATTGTTTTCTTATCAATGCGTGTGCCAATGCAGAGGCAAGCTGAGTTTGCCTCGCAAAACTAAGAAACTGCAGGAATTAACGGCTGCAAGAGATTCTGGTGAGACCTGAGGCGGAGATAGAGATTGGTTAGTGTGTATCCACTCGATGGGGTAAAGCCAAGCAAGTTAGTAGGCAGAAGAGGGAAAGCCTTCCGCCAAGCGCGAATACAAGAGCTTTTGCAAGAAAATGACCAATGAGAAGAGCAGGGACAGCGCAGTGGAACCTAGGTATACAGTTGTGTAGCTTGTAACCAGCCCGACAGCCCGACAGTCCGACAGCTGGACTGCCCAACCCAACAGCTGCAGCTTAGGCCCACAACCGTTTCGACGTTTGCCGTTCACCTTGGGGCAGCTAGCGGAAACGAAATCGTCCCAGCGTGCTTTCGCCGATGCTGCCAAAGTAGAGCGCGCCATTGTGCTCCACGGCGTTCGCGATTTCGGCGTAGCAATCAGGCGCAGGGTTTTGCAGATTCTCAACCACTTTGCCGTTCATATCTATGCCGAGCACGAAGCTGTAACGCTTCGGCGCCGGCTGCACAAATTTCGGCAAACGATAAATGACTTTTCTGAGGAGCGGAAGCGGCAAAACTTTGTCCAGCGTCGGATCGCGCGGCGTTACCAGTGCCAACCAAAACTTGTCCCTGCCGTTTGAGGAGATACCGTCGGGAAAGCCCGGCAGATTGTCGATGAAGATTTCGGACTGACCCTGCTTTGGACCACTCAACCACACGCGATGCACTCGATATGAACCCGTTTCAACGACCAGCAGGAACGTCTGATCCGGGCTGACGGCAACGCCGTTGGCAAAACAAAGATCTTTCAGCAAGGTCCGGGTCGTTTTTGTTTTGGGATCATAAGCGAGTAAGCGGCCATTGCCCTGGTGTTCCAAAATATCTGCCGTAAAGTCGGTGAGCGGAAATTTGCTGGACGCATCGGTGAAGTAAATAGTTCCATCCTTCGCGACATCGAGATCATTCGTACAAGCGAAGCGCAAACCATCCGCATCAGTCGTCAGTACGCTTACCGAACCATCGCGCGCAATCGACAGCAAACCCTTTATTGCATCGGCGACGATCAAGTTTCCGCTTGCATCAAAGACCAATCCCAGCGGCCGCCCATGAGTGTTGGCAAATTCTTCTGGCCGCGTTCCATCTGCCTGCAGGCGCATGATGCGCCCATCGTCTAGACCTCCGTAAATACGACCCTCCGCATCGATCGCGACATCTTCAGGACCGTACCCGGCTCCTGGGCGAGCATCGCCTGTCCCTAATGACAGACGCTCTACCGGAGCAAGTCGAGAATTCTGTTGATATTGGCCAGTCAACGGCGGCGCGGGAGGCGGAGTCCACGCGGCCGGTGAAATTGACACTGGATAGACGAAGAGATAAGCGATGATCAGAACGAACAGGTCCGCGAGGAAAAATAGGAAGATTTTTTTTCTGCTCATGAGGAATCGTAAAGCAAACTGTCAGTTTGCGTTGGTTTGGTAGCGATACCTGCGGACTAAGGGTTAATTGAATGGCACTGAGCCGACCCAAACTAATAGTTTGCTTTGCGACGAGCTTATCGTTCGCCGCGCGCTTCTTCGACTTCGCTTTGCAACGCCACGGTTAGCCTGCGTATTCCTGCCTGGTCCATCGGCTCGATCAAACGCAACGCTTCGTCAAGCACGCGCCTTTGATGCTCCGGCCAATTTGGCAGGCCGGCAACGCTCCCAAGCTTTCCCGCGTAGAGTGCAGCTCGCGGCGGGCGCACGCTCTCGACCACCTCTCTATCGACTGCCAGTGTCATGGTAGGAATGCCCAAGAGTTCAACGGCGCGCGCGACTAACGACACCGACTGGTGACATAGGCGCGACGCGGGAATCAGTAACGCCGCCTGCACTTCATAACGTTTTATGCGTTCGAGAATTTTCGGCATCATCTCGTCAACCAACCGGCCTGCGTCAGGAATAAAGCCGCTGAAACTCCAGAACACCGGATTGAGCTGGCCGATGATGCCGTTACTCTCAAATTCAAACAGACGAGCCAGGGGCAGCAGTGAATTGCTGTCGGCCATTACCGCCGCTGGATCGTAACCGCGCGCTGCGAAACGCAGGTCTTCGGCATCGATCTCTGAAGGAATTTCGCGAAAAGTAAAATCGCCTGCAGTCGCGGCGGTATCGAATGGATTCGTCCCGTCGATGTATGCGCCGGCCGACGAAATCAGAGCGAGATTCAGCATTGGCAAAGCGCGCCGCGCCGGCGTAAAAGGCGAGTGCTGGTTTTTTACAAATGGATACGCGTCGCCGATGTCACCATTAACGTTAGCGCCGCGATCGCTTTGCCAGCCCGCATAACGGTTTTGCCAGTCCTCAACTCGTTCGATAATTTCCACCGCCACTTCTCTCCCATTCATGCAGCGTGCGACTGCGGTTTCTTAAAAGAAAACAAACAAGCAGGGCAGCAATGATAGCAACACCAAGTGCTGCGACAGAATAGCCGTGCAGCGTCGCAAATGCCACTCGCTTGGGATCGGTCAGGGAAACCTGATCAATCGGCACAATCATGGCGGCGCGCAAGGCTCGCATTCTCGCAGCGATTATCCACTCCCCGGCACCGGTGGTGATGGCCATAACCGCGAGCAAGGCGAGCTGCGCAGTTAAGCCGCCCGAATAATTTCGCCTGAGGCCAAAGGCAATGGCCATCAGGATTAGACTGAGAACAAAACCACTGAGGTTAACAACAGAAAGTGTGTGACTGACGATCGTGCCGGCGATCTCTCCGGCATTAGGCAGGTTAAATCCCCGCAGGACGCGAAAAGATGTCGGCGCCACCACCGCGCTAAAGAGAACTGCGGCGCCTAACCATAAGCCGAGCAAAAACAATCTGAGGTTGTTCATAAGCGTGACTAATCAAATTCGGAAATTTCCGCTTGCAAAAAGATGCGCGGCGGTTGAATTTCAGGCTGCGTCAACTCGCGCGGATCCGGAACGGTCAACAACCAGGAGAGCGCTGCATCGAGCTGCGATTGATAGTCAACCAGATCCAGCGACATAAAGACATCGCATCCAAGTAACGCAAACTTTTCTTTTGCGCGCGTGTACATCTGTCGCGCGGCGCCCGGGCGGCCGATTTCCAAATGGTGAAAGGCAACAGCCGATTGAATCATGGCTTGCAGGAAAAGTTTTTCCTGCGGGCCGACCTCGCCCATCCAGCGTTCTTCCCAGGCATCATGGGCCGCGTGGAATTCGCCGGCATTGTACAGATCAATGCCGGCGATGTACTCAACAGGATAGGCGGCGATATGCGCATCGAAGTACGCAGCTCTCGTTGAAACGCCAGGCTCTGTCATTGATCTTAAACCCAAATGCGTAAGTAACGTCGCTGACGCGGCTTTGCCGCCTTCCGTGCGGAAAGGCTCCGCCTTTCCGGAATGCACTCATTGAATTTCGAGGCTGCGCCTCCAGAGGCATAGCCTCAGAATCTTTAAAACCCTTACGGAAAGGCATAGCCTTTCCGCACGGAAGGCAGCAGAGCTGCTGGCGCCAGGACTCTTCTTATTCATTTGCGCGCTTCCACGTGACGCCTGATTCACTTACGTTTATTCAGCCGGGACGCAATCACTTTCGCGGCCGTCGCGCCAGCGCCGGTTGCGCCGCTGATCGTCGGTGCCAGTGGATTCGCAACGTCGCCAAGAGCAAAGACGTTCGCGACGTTAGTTTCCTGTTCAGCGTTAACCTTAACGTAACTTTGCTCGTTAACTGCGATCTGCTCACAAAATAGCTCTGTATTCGGCTCAACGCCGATGCGCACGAGCACGCCCTGGACGGCCATCTGAAAAGGTTTCAACGCATCCTTGCGCAGGATCTCAACTGCTTCAACTTGCGTCTCGCCCAGTATTTTTGTCACCAGTGATTCGGGAAAGATCGTTATGCTGTGATGGCCAACCATCTGCTCAGTGAACTCCCGCCGCGCTTTCATTGTCCTGCCGCGATGGACCACCGTCACTGTGGGACAAACATCCGCCAACAGCAACGCGTTCTCGGCAGCCGCATCGCCGCCACCTACAATGCAGATGTCCTTGCCCGCGAGTTCCTCGCGATCACGCGTAGCTGATTCCAGAATGCCGCGACCGGCGAATTCAGTTTCACCGGGAATGCCTAATTTCCTCCGTCTCACACCGGTAGCGATGATTATACTTATCGACCGCAGCTGTTCACCGCTCTGGAGCACGACGCGCTTCGCGTTTAAGTCAACCGATTCGATCGCCGTGCCCGTCCATAAGTCGAAATCCGCGGCTTCCAGTTTTGGAGATAACAGGCCAAGAAACTCTCGTCCGTTTTTCACGCTCACGCCGGGATAGTTTTCGATTGGGTTGTAGATGGAAAGAAGTTGGCCGCCGACGGTCTCAGCCTGTTCAAGCACAAGTGTGTCGAGTCCCAGCTCGTCGCACCAGAGCGCTGCCGCCAAACCAGCAGGTCCGGCGCCGATAATCAAAACATCATGCATTGAATCCGATTTTGATGGTTGTCCGCGCGGCGCAAGTCCCCAATGAGCGCCGGAATAAGCGCAATTATCCGGTGGCCGCGCTCGCCGCCAGCTCCCCGCGAATGGCATCTGCGACTTGATCTGGCCGCAACCGCGAAGCCGAAAGTTTTCCATCGCTGCCAATGAACTTCGCTGCTGAGGACAACTCGCTCGTGTCAATCTTCCACTGTCCTGCGCTATTGGATTCTCGCTCGTTCAATCTCGACACGAGCGACCCAAAGTTGCGACGTTCGATGCGCGGTCTGACAACTGTCTCGGCCCAGGAATAGTAGGGATAGTCGATGCGATAGGCCCATCCCTGCTGATGAGGGATGGCTATTAGAAAAAGGTGGCCCTTCGCATAACGAGAGATTGCGGTAAACGGAGCGGCGTGGCGCGTGGGATCGAATCCCGATGGACCAAAGACGTCTCGGGCAACAGTGACCAGGGAAAGCCTGGCATTATTGAATTCCTGAACCGTACTTGCTCCGCGTTCAAAACTCTCGATCGAAGTTTCAATCTGTTGCCAGGCGCCGCGCCACAAGCTCTCGTATTCATCAATTCTAGTCAGAACGTTTTCAACTTGCGGCAGCACTAACTCGTAAGCGCGCGCTTCATCGTCGACGGGGCCGCCTGCGAGTTGCTGGGCCAATGGTGAACCAGCATCGTCAGCAGTCACGGGTTGGTCCGAACCCTGGATGACAATGCTGGCGCGCACCGCGCTCTCATTCGGGAGTTCAGAAAAATCCCCAGCTTCAGCGGCGGGAATTAGTTTGTCTCGCAAGTCCAACGCGTGCTCGCCGTTAAGCATGGTCCAGACCGACAGAACACCGTCGGTATCAAAATGATTGTTAGTTACAAGTTCAATCCCTCGAGTTAGCGCGTCTCGGTTCGGCGAGGCGACGACGTTCAAGGTGATTTCGGTGGAGGTGTCGGCCTTTACTTCAGCCGGAGTTTCGTTTCCCTGCCAATGCGAGAAGTGGAGGCTATTCCCGACGGTCCCATCCACGGCAAGTTTGGGTACATTGTCGAGACCCGAGTGGTAGAACTCAAATCGCATGAAAGGGACTCCTGCAAAATGCTTGGCGTACTACACAGTCTAACATGTTTGGGTGTCACAGAAGTCCGCGGGCCAGTCTGCATTGTCGCGAGCCTGCTACGCAGGCGTTCATCACAGAGACACAGAATTCACAAAGGACGCACGGAGAAATCGAAGAACCGCATGGAGACTCATTTGTTCGCTACTTCCGTCGCAGTTAGAATATGCCGCTCTTAAAGTAATCGAGGAGTTTTTGCAAAGTATGACAACACCATTTATTCCGGAAATCAGCGCTACGGAACTCAAACAACGTCTCGACAACGGCGATGACATTCAAATCATCGATGTGCGCGAAGCCGACGAGGTAGCCATTGGCACTATCCCCAACTCTATTCACATTCCGCTGGCCCAAGTGATCAATCGCATGCCCGAAATTGATCCGGCGCGCGAGACAGTAGTGCACTGCAAAATGGGCGGGCGCAGCGCCCGGGCAATTCAGGCGCTGAAGCAGTCGGGCTTTAGCGGCAACCTGCTCAACTTGAAAGGCGGCATCATCGCTTGGTCCAACGATGTCGATCCGACAGTTCCGAAGTATTAGATTCGATGAAGTTTGTTGGTTGAAGTTAAAGAGCAAATCGTTGTTTTGAAATTCTCTGTGCGTCCTTTGTGTTCTTTGTGTCTCTGTGGTGATAAATTCGCTCGTAAGTCTTCACCACGGAGCCACACAGTACACAGACGACGCACAGAGAAAACCTAATCCTTACTGTTGTATGAAAAAGTCGGAGGGGAGATGAAAAATCTCGCCCGCTCCCAATGGTTCCGCGTCTAACTTCATAGCAAGGCGGCTCCCCGAACAAACTAAACCCAGCTCGGCGCATATAAATGCGTTTAGGGTGAAGTATTTCTCTCCTCGACATTCGGTGGGGCTTAACAGCGCCCTGGTTGGCGCAAGAACGTAAACCACACCAGAGGAGACCTAAAATGAAAAGAACAATTTTTACCGGGATGCTGTTGTTAACAGCCCTATTCGCATTGAATGCCGGCGCAGCAGCCGGTGAACGAAGAATCAATCGCTGGGAACGAAGAGAACTACGCGCGGACCGTCACGAGATTCGATCTGACACTAAAGACATTCGCTCCGATCGCCGCGACCTCCGCGGGGACGTAATCGACCGTCGGGGCGATGTGCGCGAGTTTCGCGAGGACAGGCAGGAAGGCGCCTCGCAACAGGAGTTGCGGGCTGATCGCCGTGAAATCAAAGCCGACACGCGCGATATTAGCGGCGACCGTCGAGACTTAAGAGTTGATCGCCGGGATCGCACTGGAGATGTTCGCGATTTTAGACAGGACCGCCGGCAGGCGCGTCGGAGTTGAGTTGACCAAGTAGATGACTAGGACAGGCATTCGTGCCTGTCCCTTTTTTCGGCAACGGTCTATGTAAGTAAGGTTGAAAGCGAAAGGCAAATTTTTCATTAATCATTTGACATCGATCATTTGTCATTTCGGATCCCACATTCATCCTTTTCGGTCTTAGCTTGTTCTACGCACCACAGCGCAAGAGTAGTTTAAGAAAAGACGGACGGTCCCAAATGACAAATGATTGATGTCAAATGATGAATGATTAATCTGCTTTTCGGATTCTTTTAACTTGAGAGTTACTTGGTTATCCCAGGCAGCTTGATAAACGGGCTCATCGCCGTAA
>DATAOU010000270.1:0-25728 GCA_036265575.1 Pyrinomonadaceae bacterium | reverse complement strand
AAGAGGGCCGTGGGCTGGCGAACATGCGCGCCCGAGCGAGTTTGATCGATGCGAAGATTGATTGGGAAACACAACCTGGAACCGGAACTGTTTTTACTTTGCAACTTAAAAGGGCGGGGGCAAGTCGGTCAATTGAAAGTGGCTGAAGCCGCACGTAACCAAGGTTGATGATAAATGGCGAACAGCGAGTTTATTGAATATAGCCTAGAAATCCGGGCAGCAATTGCTGCAAACAAGCCGATCGTCGCGCTGGAATCAACCGTCATCGCGCATGGCTTGCCGCGGCCGACGAATCTCGAAGTGGCAAACCGACTTGAGGAGATCGTTGGCGCAGCCGGCGCTGTGCCCGCCACCATTGCCATCCTTGATGGCACAATTCGGGTTGGCTTAACAACAGAGCAAGTTCGCTTCATCGCGGAAAATGATGACATCAAAAAAATCAGCATTCGCGATCTACCCATAGCGATGGCGCAGAAATGGAACGGCGCAACCACGGTGGCAACCACCAGTTGGATTGCCCAGCGTGCCGGCATAAAAGTTTTTGCGACGGGGGGCATTGGCGGCGTGCATCGCGGAGCGTTGCCGGATATTTCTGCCGACCTTCCGGTACTGGCTACAACACCAATCATTGTCGTCTGCTCGGGCGCGAAGATTGTTCTGGATCTGCCCGCAACGCGCGAATGGCTCGAGACGCATGGCATCACTGTCGTGGGTTACGGTTGTGATGAGCTGCCCGCGTTTTATTCAGCGGTTAGCGGTTTGCCAGTTGACGTTTCATTAATTGGGCCAGATGAAGTCGCGCAGCTTTTCCGTGCCCAGGAAGTTTTGGAATTAGAACAGGCTTTGCTGGTAACGGTTCCAGTGCCCGCAAAATTTGCAGTCCCGGCCGATCAGTTGAAACGGACGCTCGCTGCCGCGTTGCAGCAGGCGGAAGAACAAAGCATCTCCGGGAGACAGCTAACGCCCTTCCTGTTGTCGCGCATGGCTGAAAGCAGTCAAGGCGCAACACTGAGTGCAAACATCGCTTTACTTGAAAACAATGCCCGCGTGGCTGCTGAAATCGCTTGCGCGCTTTCCCAGTTGTAGTCCGGATTTTCGCAGTCGCCTACGAAAGTTTGACAACCCGCAAGCAGGACCCCTGCATCTCACGAAGGAATCCCCGCCAGAGCTCCTCCCCAGGCCAAACAGACATCCAGTCAAATTAGGATCCGGAACACATTTTCGGATTGATTGTCTAACTATGCGCCATTGACCTTTGAGCTTCTCTCCCCGGCTCTCCGATCAACGACAACTTGAAAGGAGTCAGCCAATGTCCACGGACAAATCTCTACGCAGTATTACCGTAACCTCGCCTTGCCTAGCTGATTGGGATCAGATGACGGGTAACGATCAGGTCAGGTTTTGCGAACACTGCAATCTCCAGGTCCATAACCTTTCCGAGATGACTTACAGCAGGGCAGCGCGGCTCGTCGCTCGATCTCAGGGTCGGCTGTGCGTCCGCTACTACCGCGATTCACAGGGCGCGCCACTCACGAAACTGCCGACGACCAGATTGCACCAGATTGGACGTCGCTCTGCGCGCCTCGCAGCTGCTGCGTTCAGCGCCACACTCAGTTTGGCGACAGCAGCGGCACAGAGTCCTCCCGGTATTGAACGGAACTCCAGCTACAACTCACCGGCCCAACCCAATAAGCAGACGTTCGGCGCCAGCATCGTTGGCACGATTACCGATCCCAACGGCGCAGTGATTTCCGGCGCCAGCGTCAGCATAGGAAGCAACGACAGCTTTTCGCTTTTCACCAGCACCAACGACGAAGGCATATTTCGTTTTAATAGTGTGGCAGCAGGCGTCTATAGCTTGAGAGTGTCGGCCCCGGGTTTTGCTCCAAACCAGACCGGCAGCATCTATGTTGAGGAGAACACCGAAACAAAGGTAGATAGAAGTCTTAGCGTCGCGGGGCCTGAGTCGGAACTGGAAGTGGTGCAAACAGAATCCGTCACCGTGGGCGGGATGGGTTTCGTCGCCCCTGAAGATCCGATGATAAAGGCGGCGCAGGAGGACAACATGGAAGAAGTGCAGCAGCTACTGCCCGGCAGAAATGTAAATTTGCGCGACAAACGCAGCGGCACCACTGCGCTCGAGCACGCGGTGCGAAATGGAAATCGCGAGCTGGTCCAAATGCTGTTGTCTGCGGGTGCAGACGTTAATACTCGCAACGAAGGTGGTCAAACAGTTTTGATGATGCTCGGTGAAGAAGCAACTGTGGACCTGGTCTGGGATTTGATAAATGCCGGGGCAAAAGTGAATGAAAAAGACAACGAGGGAAACACGCCACTGATTGAAGCCGCCGGTTTCAACAACATCGAGGCGCTTAAGACCTTGCTTGACGCGGGGGCCGACGTGGCAGCCCGGAATCAGGATGGTGAATCGTCGCTAATGATGGCGGCTGCAGCGGGGCTGGTAAACAATGTTCGCACTCTTGTCCTGGCCGGTGCGGATATTAACCAGCGCGATAGTGACGACAAGAGTGCTTTATCTCTCGCTATTGAAAACAGCCACTCTGCGGTTATCCGATTGCTGCGAGCGCAGGGCGCAGTCGAGTTAGTGGCGCAAGCGAAGCCGGAGGATTAACTAGGGCGCGGGGGCTGTGTTACTCTGTCCGTCCAGTTTACCAGCAGCAGGAGGAATTATGGCGGACGAGAAAGAAAAACAATGTAAGAACCCCGTGTGCACTTGCCCACCCCAGGAGGGCGGTAAATATTGCAGCGCTTCGTGCGAAGGTGCAGGCAAAACTCTGGAACTTGATTGCGATTGTGGCCATCCCGACTGCGCCGGAAACTTCTAATTTTCCGGACTCAGCTCAGGATCGTTACTGATGCTTCGCGATCAAAATGGCCAGGCGGTTAGCTGCAAGTGGATCAAGCTGGAGCAGTTTTTCTTTCTGCTCCAGCGCCTTCTCCATATTGCCCAGGATTAAATAACTAACACCGAGGTTGTAGTAAAAGAAGGGACTGTCAGGGCTCAGACTGATGGCCTTTTCGTGAAGCGGAATTGCGTCTCGCGCTCGGCCCGATTTTGAAAGTGTTACGGCCATACCATCGTAACCGAGTGCGTATTCGGGATGATCGCGGATCAAAATCTTGTATACAAACTCGGCGTATTGCGGCTGGCCCATCTGATTATAAGTAAGGCCCATATTGAATTGCGCAATCAGTAAGTTAGCGTCGAGCGCAACCGCCCGCTGAAAAGCCGTAACCGCCGCGGGATACTGCTTTAAAGCTGCAAGCGCTTCACCTAAATTGTTATTAGCTTCAGCGGAACTGGGATCGAGCAGAATGGATTGCCGAAAGGCATTCACTGCATCTTCATATTCTTTGAATCGCAAATAAAGAACGCCCGCGTTGTAATAGGCCAGAGCTGCAATCTTTGGCGACTGTTTGCTCAAGGCCACCACCTGGCGATAGGCGCGGATCGCATCGTCGTACTGGCCGTGTTCCAGCGCCGCCTGGGCGACACTCAGCAAACGCTCGGCTTCGGGGTTAGCTGAGGTTTGCTCTTGCGCGCAGACGCTGATAACCACCGTTGCGAGGAGCATCAGCGCGGAAAACACCTTTAGATAGAAGTTGTTTCTTGACCCTACAACCATTCGCGCACACCTTATTGCTTCGTTGTATCGAATAAATTATCAATCACGTGAAAAGTCTTGCTTCTGGTTTGATGCCCAACGCTTTGCCGGAAGTACGAGCCGCCGCACATCAGACGGCAGAGCCGCGACCTCACCGCTCATATTCGGATAAACTTCGCCTGTTCCGACGAACACTCAGCCAACCGCGGCAAGTTGCAAAAATTGCGCCGCCAAACGCGGCCCGGTTCCTTCATCCTCGTGTTTGAAGAAAACAAAAGTCTCGGTCCAATTCTGCTCCCGAACCCGCTTCAACCAATCCTGCAAATGCTCTTCTGAATACAGCACGCGCCGCAGTCGCAAGTAACCCCAATCTGCGGTCCTATCGATATGCGTCACGGGCATGTCATCAGTATCAGAAATGCAAAGCGCGCAATTCCGAGCTCGCAGCACCGCCAGCACATCGTCGTCGAACCAGGTAGGATGACGAAACTCGAAAGCCGCGCGCGGCTCAACGGGCAATTCATTTAGAAAAGTTTCCAAACGCGGCAGGTCTTTCTTCATGTTTGGTGGCAGTTGAAACAGCACCACTCCGAGCTGATCTCCGAGCGTGGATGCTATCTCCAGAAAATATTTCGCGTCTTCGCCAACTTCATTTAGGCGTTTGAAATGCGTGATGCGTTGCGGCGCCTTGAGTGAGAAACGGAAAGTTTTTGGCACCTGCTCTTTCCAGTTTTCCAGCGTGCTCTTTTGCGGCAGGCGATAGAAAGTGGCATTGATTTCAACTGTGCTCAGGCGCTCGGAGTAAAAACGCAGCATGTCCCTGGCCGGGATCTTTTCGGGATAGAAACTTCCCTTCCATTCTTTATAGCTGTACCCGCTGGTGCCGACGTGAAGATTCATAGAAAGGAGTCAGGGAGCTTGTTTGATGAGGATATTGGTTTTGTCACCGTCGGCTAACAGGGTCGCAGTTACCCTGTCGTTCCTTATAACAACTACTGAGTTACTTACCGCCACAGTCTTGGTGGATTGCAAGGTTGTCTCATAGTAATGCTGAACTAAATCAAGCGAGTCACTGGTTCGCAGTTTCATTACTCGACCATCCGGGCCGCCAACGTCCAAAAGCGTGTCAGCGCCCGGATAAACCAGCGGGCCTTGCGCGGTCGCGCCCTGGCCAACAACCTTCACGATTCTCGTCGGCGTGCGCAACCTGACCACGGCGACGACAGTCAGAATCCCAAGAAAGAGCGCGATGAGCGCCACGCCGAGGACTAGCGGCTGCACTTTCGTACGCGTCGGCTTAGCCGCAGCAAGAGGCACAGGCATATCTGGCGGCTGAAACTGCATAGCGCCACGTTCGCTTGTTGGCCTTGGATCAAGCCGCCGGGTGGTAACGTTTTCGTTTCCACCTCGATAGGGCGCGTTTGAATATTCCGAAACTGGCGCCCGCCGGTCCCCACTCACCGGCGCGCCGCATTGCCTGCAGAAGCTGGTGTCGGGCAGCAACGCTGCGCCACAAGAGTTACATAGCAAAGCATTCGTAGACATCTTTGTTCTTCTAGATCGCCTCTGTTAATCGAGCTTGGCCGTCATAGTGCTGGTAACCCGTTGTCGCGTCAAGTGCTTCTGTGGTACACAAGCGGCACTAATAATGGGACTTAATTAATCACCAGGCACGAGCAAGGACTATGTCCACAGTCAAAAACATCGAATCTCTCCAGCACGAAGATCGCGTCTTTCCACCACCGGCTGACTACTCAGAAAAATCGTACGTCAAATCAATGGCTGAACTGGAAAGCCTGCGCGCTGAAGCCGACGCCGATCCCGAAGCTTTCTGGGCTCGTATGGCTGAAGAGCTGCATTGGTTCAAGAAGTGGGACACAGTATTAAACTGGCAGCCGCCACATGCCGAATGGTTCGGCGGCGGGCTCATCAACATCTCTTACAACTGCCTGGATCGTCATTTGGAAACGTGGCGACGCAATAAAGCGGCATTGATTTGGGAAGGCGAGCCGGGGGAAACGCGGACGTTAACCTATCAGCAGCTTCATACCGAAGTCAGCAGATTTGCAAACGTCCTGAAGAACCTCGGAATCGAAAAGGGCGATCGCGTTGCGCTTTACATGCCCTTGATTCCGGAGTTGGCCATCTCAATGCTGGCGTGTGCGCGTATCGGCGCCACGCATTCCGTCATCTTCGGTGGCTTTTCAAGCGCTGCCTTAATCGACCGCATCAATGACGCGAGTTGCAAACTTGTAGTCACTGCAGATGGTGGCTGGCGACGCGGCAAAGAAGTGAAATTGAAACCGGCGGTCGATGAAGCACTAAGACAAACTCCTTCCGTGAAGAATTGCGTCGTGGTCCGCCGCACCGGCGAGCACATCAACATGCAGCCCGGCCGCGATCATTGGTGGCACGAGTTGATGGCTAACGCAGAGTTCGCCTGTCCCGCAGCGGAATTAGACAGTGAGCACCCGCTATTCATTTTGTACACTTCCGGGACTACCGGAAAACCCAAGGGCATTCTGCACACGACTGCCGGCTATTTGCTTCAAGCGCATTTGACGAGCAAGTGGGTTTTCGATCTTAAGGACGAAGACATCTACTGGTGCACTGCCGATATTGGTTGGGTGACAGGGCACAGTTACGTGGTGTATGGACCACTCTCAAACGGCGCAACTGTGATGATGTATGAAGGCGCGCCGAACCACCCGGAGCCCGATCGGTTTTGGGATATCATTGAACGTCACCGCGTCAATATTCTTTATACAGCCCCGACTGCAATTCGCGCCTTCATTAAATGGGGCGAGCAGTGGCCACTCAAGCACGACCTCTCCAGCCTGCGCTTATTGGGAACGGTGGGCGAACCTATCAATCCGGAAGCGTGGATGTGGTACCACCAAATCATAGGCAAAGCCGCTTGCCCCATCGTCGATACCTGGTGGCAAACAGAAACAGGCTCGATCATGATCACTCCGTTGCCGGGCGCGACGCCCACAAAGCCGGGGTCGGCAACGAAACCTTTTCCTGGAATTGATGTAGCGGTAATGACTCGCGATGGACAAGAGGTGGGCGCAAACGAAGGCGGCTATCTGGTAATCAAACGTCCCTGGCCGTCGATGCTGCGGACCATCTGGGGCGACGACGAGCGTTATCGCGAACAGTACTGGTCCCAGATTGAGAATATCTACTTCGCGGGAGACGGCGCCCGGCGCGATCAAGACGGCTACTTTTGGATCATGGGTCGCATCGACGATGTGATCAATGTCAGTGGTCACAGGCTGGGAACGGCGGAAGTTGAGAGCGCTCTTGTTTCGCACGAAGCGGTCGCCGAAGCTGCCGTAGTGGCCCGCCCGGATGAATTGAAGGGCTCAGCCATCGTCGCTTTTGTTACGCTCGAAGGTTCACACGCTGCGTCGGATCAATTGAACGCAGAATTACGCGCGCACGTGGTTAAAGAGATAGGCGCGCTGGCGCGACCGGATGAGTTGCGCTTTACCGACGCTTTGCCAAAAACACGATCGGGCAAAATCATGCGCCGCTTGCTGCGCGAGATTGCAACCAGCGGATCTGTGGCCGGCGATGTAACCACGCTCGAGGATTTTTCGGTGCTCGAGAAACTAAGGGCCGGAGAAGAATAAGATTTACTTCAGCAATTGACTATTGGCTACTGACAACTGACGCCAAACAGCCCAGCGCTTTCGTGACCAAGGAGCAGCAAACATGTCTCGCAATTTCGAAACAGAAACTCGTTCAGGACCACGTTATCTAGTATCATTCGAAGTGCGCGCAGAATGGGATGATCCTGACGGCTCACATGTCGTAGTGCAGGGAACGACCGAAAACGTCGGTCCTGAAGGTACGTTGGTCCACCTGCCGCGTCAGCTACCGAATGTTGGCAGCACAGTGCGCCTGGAAGTAGAAGGCGAAGACGGCCAAAAGCTCCAGGTGATTGCCGAAGTGCTCCGTATCGAACGCAATCCCGGACATCCCCTGGCAGCGTTGCAACTGCTTGGCGAGACAAACGAATGGAAGGGCCTCATCTGGGAACCGGCAGCGCCAAAGGTTTCTGCGCCTGCACCGGTCGAAGATGAAGACGATGACGAAGAGGACGACGACTTCGCCAACTGAAGGGAGTTCCCGATGAACACACCCGGCTCCGTTTTACCCGACCATGAACGACGTAAGTATCCGCGCTATTACGTCAACACGCGGCTGACGTTGGCGATCGAAGATGAAAGTTTGCATGAATCGATTGGACTGGGTGAACCCGGCGACATCAGCCTCGGCGGTATGCGCGTTTGTAACTTGCCGGCGTGCCCCAACGTGCGGGTAGGAGATCAGCTGGGCATGCTGCTCATCGATCAGGAAGAGGCACTTTCATTGCGTGGTGAAGTGGTCCATCACGCCACGCCTGATACGTTTGGCGTTGAATTTCGCAGCGTCACGCCCGTCGACCAACGAGCCGTGGGCAGCATCATCGCCCGGCTGTACACTGAATAATTTTAAAGAGTGCACGAACAAGACACTAAAGAAATTGCCGGCGTGGCCGCGAAAGCTGCTGCCGACGCATCCTGGCCGCAAACGCGTGTGGTATTGCGCGTGATCTTTATTATTTTGATCGTAGCCTTAACGCTTTGGATAATCGTAAAACTCACCGGCGTTATTCTGCTTCTGGTTCTTTCCATCTTCTTCGCCTATTTCGTATCGCCGTTAGTCGAATTTCTGCGTCGCCCCGTACGCATCGCGGGTAAGGAGCGGACGGTGCCGCGCGCCCTGGCAATCGCGCTCGCGTACTTTCTGATAGTGGCTGTGGTGGTGGTTGGCATTTATCTGCTGGCCCCGCGCCTCGGAAATCAGTTTCCGGAATTCACCGAGCAGGCGCGCGCCTACTGGACGGCCGTCGGTACCAGAACTCAGGGCTTTGTCGAGTACTTTCGTTCCCATCGCATGCCTGGGCCGCTGCTCGACGCGATCAATGGCGCGATTCCCAGCATGATCGAAAAAGTTAGTCAGACTGTAAGTGCGGTGTTGACGAGTGTGGCGGGCTGGGTGATCTACATTCCCTGGCTGGTGCTGATTCCCATTTTAAGTTTTTTCTTTCTGAAAGACGCAGAGGCTTTTCGGCGCTCAGCGTTGCAGATGCTGCCCAAAGGTCGTTGGCGCTGGCGCGGTGACGAATTTTTTCAAGACATCAACAGCACCCTCGCAGCCTACATCCGCGCGCAACTCACTGCCTGCGTCTTTATCGGTGTTATCTGCGCGCTTGGTTTTACTTTGTGTGGTCTGCCAAGTCCGTTGGTTCTCGGCGTTATCGCAGGTGCCTGTGAGTTCGTGCCCCTTGTCGGTCCGCTACTGGTCGCCATAATCGCAGCGTTGGCTGCATTGATTCATGGTGGTGTGTTCCTGGCATTTATGGTGCTGGTCTTCCTGGCGGTACTGCGGATTATCCAGGACTATGTTGTCTACCCGCGCTTGATTGGTCAGGGAATTCATTTGCATCCGCTGGCGGTAATTATCGCGATACTTTCCGGAGCCGAGCTCGCCGGCATTGCAGGAATCTTTCTTGCCATTCCAGTGGTAGCGATTCTCACTGTGAGTTACCGGCACTGGCTGGAACATCGCGGTAGTGAGGGGTTGGCGGATCTACTGGAAACGGCGCCTGCCGCAGCGACAACAACCCCGGCGCCCGTCACAACTGATCTTGCGCGCCAACATCCACATCCTGACACGACCCCCGAAGAGATGGCGCGCAAGCGTCCCGACCTCACCACCGGTGAACTCAAGATGCCGTTGGAAGACTGAAGTAGCATAGACTTTAGTCTGTGCAGCAAGCGGAAGCACGGATCAAGGTTTAGACCAAGCCTGCCGTATTGCCACAATGCACAGACTAAAGTCTATGCTACACAGACTAAAGTCTATGCTACTAGGCGCGTCTTTCCATCAAGTCAATGAAGCGTTGGAAGTGATGTGAAGCATCATGGGGGCCGGGTGCGGCTTCCGGATGATATTGCACTGAGATTATTGGCAACGTCTTGTGGCGCATGCCTTCCACGCAACGATCGTTGAGATTAATGTGCGTGACTTCGATATCCGCCGGCAGCGTATCCGCCTCAACCGCAAAACCGTGGTTGTGAGAAGTGATCTCTACTTTACCGCCGGCGGAGTCCTGCACCGGCTGGTTGCCGCCTCGATGTCCAAACACGAGTTTGAATGTCTTGCCACCAAACGCGCGGCCTAGCAACTGATGGCCAAAGCAAATGCCAAACGTCGGCACTGAAGTCTGCACCAGATTCCGAATCTGTTCCACTTCTCGATCCATCGACGCCGGATCGCCTGGTCCATTGGAAAGAAATATGCCGTCGGGATTGAGTGCCAACACTTCGGCTGCGGATGCTGAAGCAGGCATTACGGTTACGCGGCAACCGCGAGCAGCCAGTTCCCGCAACGAATTCCGCTTAACGCCAAAGTCATAACAGACGACGTGGAAACGTTCGGGGCCATCAGCCTTAACCTCATAAGGCTTTTCGGTCGTGACCATGCTTGCTAGTTCACGATTCTCCATCGAGGGAGAGTGGCGAGCTTTATCTACCAGACTTGCTTCGTTGAGATCCACAGTCGAAAGACAGGCGCGCATTGCGCCCTTGTCGCGAATGTGCCTGACGAGCGCGCGGGTATCAATGCCTTCGATCGCGACAATATTCCAACGCTTCAAATAAGCATCCAGGGTTTCCTGCGCCCGCCAACTCGAAGCCATCCGGGCGGCCTCGCGCACCACAAAGCCCTCAACCCATGGCCGTGAAGATTCCTCATCCTCGCTATTCACGCCGTAGTTACCGATCAGCGGATAGGTCATACAAACGATCTGGCCGGCGTAGGAGGGATCGGTGAGCACTTCCTGATACCCAGTCATGGAAGTGTTAAAGACCATCTCGCCGGTACTCTCGCCCGCAGCCGCCCACGAGCGACCGCGGAATGTCACACCGTCTTCAAGGGCCAATAACGCTGGTTGAATCTTTTTCAGCATGGGCTCCTTTGATTGTCCAAAGTCCAATGTCCAATGTCCAAAGTCTGTTTAGCTGGCATGCGTTTCTTCATCGGAGATTGAATCCCAAGAGTCGCGGACCTTGGACATTGGACTTTAGACTTTGGCCTTTCTTCACTGACTACTTTTTATGAACTGCTGCGCTTCGTTCAACCAGCGCTTGTCCGCACGATACTTATAAGCTGGCGCGGTCTTAACCGCATCGATGCATGCTTGCATCGAGCTGGCAGCCTCACGCCGGTGGCCCAGACCTGCGTGCGCGCGACCCATCAAATAAAGACCTTCCGGATCCGAGGGACGGTGCTCGAGAAATTGCTCAAGCGCATACCGCGCGTCTTCGAACTGATCGGCGGCAATGTACGTCGCACCAACTTCGCGCCAAATTTCGTGCTGGCTGTGCGACTGGTCGCGCGCCACCACCTGTTCGAAATTCTTGATCGCATCAGCGAAACGCTTCTGAGCACGCGCGATGCGACCAAGTTGGTAATGTGCATCGATCTCTTCGTCGTCGATCTGGATGGCGCGCTCAAACCGTTCGCGCGCCGCTTCCAGCTCGCCACGCTGCTGGTGGATCAGACCAAGATTGTAGTGTGCCGAAGCATCAGCCGGATTCAGCGTCGCGGCCTCAAGGTTTTGTTTGAATGACTCGCGGGCGCGTTGCGAACGCGTGACGTTGCTAACATAGCCACGAATTAGCAGAAAAAGAATTATGAGCAGAAAAGGCGACGCTAAGATCGGACTTAACAGCAGCACCCACAAAGGCGAGATAAATACGACCAGTACCATCGCGATTACGGAAATCGCAATCGCGCGCAGCACAGAAATACGGAACACTTCGCGCACGGCGCAAACTGCCGCAATAAAGAAAAGTGTCAACTTTACGGTGCGAAAGAGTCCGGCGGCGACTAATTGCGGGTCGCGTAGCGCCAGCTGCAATTGAGCGCGCAAGTCATCCGGCAGGCGAAATAGGTTTTCCACTTGCGCTGCCGATTGAAAAGATTGCGCGACATAAGACGCCTGGATGCCGCTGAAGTGGAGGAACAGCGAGACAACTATCGCGATCAAATTAGCGAAGGCCAACGCGTAGAGAAAGGTTGAGGCCAACGACGCGAATTCCTGTTGCAGCAGCAGGCTGAAACGTCCGCGCCGTTCAAAGACATTCGCAACAAACGCTATCAACGGAACCAGTATCCCGCCAATCAATAACAGCGAGAGTGTTCCTTGAAAAAGCAGACGCAGCACCGCGCCTGGACCACCAAACAGAAAGCTTCGGTTTCCCGATAGCAACTGGGTGATGGTGTGGTAAGCGAGTTGACTGAAGAAGGCCAGCAAGCCCATGGCCGCGAGTGGCGCTCGATCCCGCACTTCCCGCAGTCCGCGGAACGGTGCGTAGAAAATCATCAGAGCCAGCCGTAACCAGTCAAGTGCACTCACTTCAATTTCTCAGTTCCAGCATCGCGGTTAGCGCTCAGTTGTCGTCGATTCCGGGGATGGATGATACGCCGTGGGAGGCGGCGACGAGATATTCTCGTGATGAATTACGCTGATCGCAGATATCGGCCAATAGCGAAACAAAGCTTTGCCGTAAATGTATTTTTTGGGCACCAGCCCCCAACTGCGGGAATCGTACGAGTTGTCGCGATTGTCACCCATCACAAAATAATAATTGGGCCGGACGTAAACCGGCGACTGGTTCTTTAGTGACAGATTGTATTTATGATCGAGATAGGATTCGTCGAGGTCGCTGCCGTTGATACGCACAACGCCTTCGCGAACTTCGACGGTGTCGCCGGGCAGTCCTACGACCCGCTTGATGTAGCTTTTTGAGGGATCGTCCGGATACCAGAAGACGACGATATCGCCGCGCTCGATTTTCGGCGCCCAGCGGTAATCGTCGTAATAGATTAGCTTGTTAACAAAAATGCGTTCGCCGTCGTGCAATCGCGGCAGCATGGACGTGCCTTCGACCTTGACGGGCTGCACCACAAAAACTACAACGAGCGCCGCAATCATCAATGCAAATATCAGATCTCGCAGCAGCAAACGACCTTCGGCCCACAGACTTTGCCGCGACGCATCTTCAGGTCGATGGACCTGAATATCTTTGTCATCGTTCTGGTGGACACCGCCAAACGGCGGCGGCCGGCGAGTTCTAATTCCTAACATTGACGCTGCCTTTCCGGCATTTCTCCCGATTGAAAGCAATCATAGCAACAGGCTTGAGGTTAGCTTTCGCTAGTTTGCTTGTCAAACATCACCACGCGTCGCTCGAACAGCCAGGAGCATCGTAAGAGTGCGCTGCCACCGGAGACCAGAAGCAGCGACAATGTCGGTTTGCCGACTGTAAAGGTTGACAGTCTTCGCTACGGCTCTCTATCATCGCTGCCTGCAAGTTCGGCTCGAAAAATTCTCCCATTGAGACGCGAACGGAGGCATAAGGCCGTGATCAAACTGGACATCATCAACCGCGTGGCGGAAAAGACAGGGGTTCCCAAGATGAAGGCCGAGCAGGCGGTGGATGCGCTCTTTCATTCGATGAAGGAAGCGCTCACGCGCGGCGAGCGAATCGAGTTGCGCGGATTCGGTGTCTTTGTCGTCAAGCCGCGTAAGCGCGGCGTCGGCCGCAACCCCAGAACTGGGGAAGAAGTAGCGATCCCGTCGGGCAAAACTATTCGTTTCAAACCGGGAAAAGATTTGCAGGTAAGCGAAGACGGCGAACTTCCAGCGGATGCAGATTCAGAAATTCTGGATTTCTAATAAAGTTGGACTCTCTCAGATTTCTTCTTAGGCTAGAGATTGCGGCGCTGGTCGCGACTCTAGCCTTAAACGATCAAGGACGTCGTTAACTGGTGACGTCTTTCAGTTTTCTCTGCGCGTCCTCTGTGTTCTTTGTGACTCTGTGGTGAGCAACGCCTAAAAAATAGCAGTTTCGCTCCAACAAGCATGTCAGAATCGGTCCAGACAGTTCCGCCCTTTTTTCCGCAGCCGCAGTTGAGATCGCGGCGGCGAGCCGCGCATCCTACAACTCGAGAATGGATTCGGCACTCTGCGCTATTCCTCATTACTTTTGTAACGACAACTTTCGCCGGTGTGGTTATCGCTTCGCCGGAACCCGATGTGGCTGAACCTGCACTTTCCAGCGCGCTTAGCTATGTTCTGTACGTTCCGGAATATTACTTGCGCATCGTTACTAAGTTACTTAGCTTTGCTCTCTTTCATCCGCACATTTTGGTCGAAGCTGTCAGCTTCTCGATTGCATTACTCGTAATCCTCACAGCGCATGAGATGGGTCACTATTTCGCCTGTCGCTACTATGGCGTCGATGCGACATTGCCTTTCTTTATTCCGGCGCCGCCGTTGTTCCTGGCCGGTACCTTTGGCGCATTTATCAAGATGAAGTCGCCGATACCCTCGCGGCGCGCTTTGTTCGACATCGGGCTGGCGGGTCCGTTGGCGGGTTTTGTAATGCTGTTGCCGGTCGCGATTACCGGGATCCTGACGCTGCGACCGGCGCCACCAATTGCTGGTTCGGCAATCGTCTTTAACGACCCGCTTCTCTTTAAGGTATTTGCAAAAGCGACCGGAGCAAATCTGAAGGATGCTTTACCGAATCCGTTTTATATGGCCGCCTGGATTGGATTGTTGGTGACGAGTTTAAATTTAATGCCGGTGGGCCAACTCGACGGCGGGCATGGAACGTTTTCGCTTTTCGGCCAGCGCGCTCATAAGGTCATCGGCAGGACCGCATTTGTCGCGGTGGCCTCAATGGCAATTCTGGGGTTTGTTTGGCATCACAGTCCCAGCGGCTTTCTGTACACGGTGTTGCTAGCGGTAATGTTGAAGGTGCGCCATCCGGCACCGGAGAAGGTGGAACCATTGGGTTCAACGCGCATCATTGTGGCGGTCATTACCTTGATTGTTTTCGCGCTCTCGTTTGTGCCTTTCCCTATTACTCTTACGTAGCCAGTGGAAAATAAGCAAAGCGTTTAGCGCAAACTTTATGCAGTCGCAGTTTCTGGCAGCAGCCCTTTAATCTCACGCACCATGCGGTTCACTTCATCCTGATCGGCGAGTGCTATCATGAAAAACTTGTAGCCTTCGTGGAAACAGATCACGCCGTTTGCGAATAACCAAACGCCGCCGAGAAATGGATTCCCACCTACTAGCCAACTGACGGGCGCACCGGCCAAACCGCCGGGCGAAACAATCTGCGCAAACATTGCCGCCCCGGCAGCGCAACTAAACGCGCCAAGCAGCGGTGCACCCACATACTTTGTTATGTTGCGCTCAAACTCGACCCGATTACGCTCGGCCTCGCTAAGTTGTCCCTGAGCAATCAACTCCTCTTTCTTCTTCAGATACTGATCAAAAGTCTCGCTCAGCTTGCGGACCCCGAAAATCGGTAACGCAGAATGCGTCAGCCAATGCGGGTGCGCGCCGAGAAGTACTGCGTCCATTCCCGGAAATGCCGTACCCATGCGAATGCCAAGGACAAGGGAGAAGGAAACAGCGGCCGCCTTTCCGGGGTTTTCTTTGATCCAGTCACGGGCCTTTGCGACCCCTACGGTCGCCGCTGCCGAGGCGCGCGTGAGCTTTGCGCCCGTGTCGTAGACTTTTGCAGCGCGGTCGTAATAGTTCTTCGCATCGCCCGCGACATCGGCTGCTTTTTTCCCAGCATCTCCGGCCGCATCGCGAATAACTTCACCCGCTTTCCGGGCCCCCCGCATGGCGTCATCTGCCGCGCGGCGGGCCGTCTCGCTGAAGTTACCTTCGTCCGCCAAACGCTCGGCTTCGGCGCGCACTTTATCGGCGCCCGAACTCAAGCTTTCGGCGCCGCGTTTGGCAGCTTCGCCGGCTACTTTCGTTCCTTCGTCGACTAAGTCAGAAATCGCGTATTTTTCATCCAGCTCGCGGGCTTTTCGCCGGACAGTTTTTTGCCATTCGTCAATTTTGTCTTTGTAATCGGCCATTTCTTGAATTCTCGGACTTTCAGCACCTGGGGCCTTCTGCTAACTGTACGAGTGGCCCGGGGCTCTGGTTTCAATCGATCAATCGGCTTCGGCCAATCTTCTTAATAGTGTTGCGCCCTCCTGGGCTTCGTGTTAGAGTGCCGTCATTCAGTGGTTGTCCGCACTAATGCAACTCGCCTAAACGAAGCCGAACAATAGCTGAACAATTTCAAGCCTCGGGCGCACCAGCAGGGTTTCATCCTTACATAACCAGTAGGCGCGCAATCTAAGCAACGCTTTACCGCCGCCCAACTAAAATCTTTTCCAGAAAATGATTATGAGCGACAAAGACGATAAGGCAAAACTTCCCAGAAGCCCTCGTGAGATGCCAATTTCAGATCGGTTGGCCGTAATACGCAAGCTGGAATTTGGCCCAGCTTTGTCTGACGCAGTGATTGCCAGACTGGCGGAAAACTCGCGCGTGATAGAAATTCGACGGCGCCGGTTTATTTACCGCGCGGCTGACGAGGCTGACGCGCTTTTCGCGATCATCAAGGGCCGTATCAAGTTGTGCCGTATCGAGCCGCACACCGACCGCGAAGCAATTATCGATATCCTGTCTGACGGCTCCCTCTTTGGCGAATCAGCGCTTTACTCAAGCGCCGGTCGGCGGGAAAACTCGGCTATTGCTTACGAGAGTTGCTCGCTGCTGAAAATACCGGCGGAGCATTTCAGGATCGCGATGGCTGAAGACCAGGGATTGCGCGATTACACCTTTCGTTTGATTGGCCAACGTCTCGAACACGCGGAACGGCGGCTTGCCGATTTTGCACTTAATGCCATTCCCGCGCGTGTCGATCGACTTCTGGCTGACTTCTCGGACCGCTACGGTGTGCGCGAATCTGAGGGCGTGCTGATTGATATTCCCCTGCCTCACCGGGAAATTGCTTCCATCGTCGGTTCCACTCGTGAAAGCGTGACTGTGCGCTTGAATGCGATGCGGCGCGAGGGTACGATCGAATTCGTTAACCGGAGAATTCTGATCAAACGACCTGAGTGGCTGTTGCGCGAAGCAAGACTCGTCAACTAAATACTCCAGCACAACCAGCGAATGAAATGCCCCACGTGCAATAAACCTGTCGAATGGGAAGACAATCCTTTTCGTCCGTTTTGTTCAGAGCGTTGCAAGCTCATCGATCTGGGCCGGTGGGTCAGCGAAGAATATCGCGTGCCTGGCAAGCCAGTCATTTCTGAACCGGTTGACGATGATGAAGATCAGTTTGGGCGGGAAACTGGTAGTTCAGAGTCCAAGCTTTAGCTTGCGTCCTACCGACCTAAAGGTTGGACTCTGAACTGTTTGAATGCTGAACTAGATCACACTGCGACGATTGAGATCTTGTTTTTATCCGCCAGCGCCAGCATTTCCTCTCGATCAAACATTAGAGTCTTACCCGCGTTTAGGCAGAGGCAGGTGGCGCCCGCCTGGACCATCGCCTGAATTGTCGGAATACCTACTACCGGCACATCGAACCTCATGTCCTGATCCGGCTTTGCAAGTTTCAAGACCGTCATCGGGCCGCTGCTAAGATTCATACGGCCACGCGCGCTTCCCTGCCCGCTGGTTAGTTCACCCGCACGTAAAATTGTGGCATCGGTGCCTTCCATGGCTTCAATTGCCACACAAGCTTTGCCGCGCACTACTATTGTCTGGCCGAGATCGAGATGGGCGATTTGCCCGGCTACTTCCAAACCATAATCAATGTCGGCGCGCTCAGCCGAGCTGGGTTTGCGACGCGTTAGCGTCCCCGGTGTGGGTAAAGAGTCCTGAAGAAAATAGGTCGAGTCGATCAGATCGATGCCTTCACTTGCCAGCTCGTTTGCAATGCCACCGATAAGCGAGGTTGTATTTCGTCGCGGCAGCTTCAAAAGCATTTTCAACATGCGCGCGTCCGGCACGGCGCGGCTGAATATCTGCACATGCTTGACCTGACCGGCCATGATTGCTTTTTCAACGCCTTCACTTTTGAAAAAGCGAATCATTTTCCCCAGTTGGCCAATGCCTACCCAAATGAGGCGATCCACTTCCTGCTCAATTTTCGGATCGGTTTCTTCACGAATTGCCGCAACGGAAAGCGACACGCCCGCACGCCGCGCGCCTGCGGCGACCATGAAAGGAAAGCGGCCGTTGCCGGCAATTAGTCCGTAACGCATCTTGAAGAATGGAGGATGGCGCCTTACTTAATCACCCCGCGTTTTGAACTCTCGATGAACTGAACAAGGTATTGAACTTCTTCAGAATGCGGAAGCTCTTCTTTGATTCGTTCGAGCGCCTGCGAAGTGTTTAGTTTTGCGGCCAGCAGCAGATGGAAGGCGTGGCGCATCGCGTCAATTGCCTCGCGTGAATAACCCCGGCGTTTTATTCCGGTGGTGTTCAGACCATAACAACGCGCGTGATTTCCGACTGATAGGGCAAACGGCAGAGCGTCCTTAACCACGACCGAATACCCGCCAACATAGGCCTCGCGGCCGATGCGGCAAAATTGATGGACGCCGGAATAGGCGCCCACGTTGGCATTGTTTTCAATTGTCACGTGACCTGCCAGCGTAGCCGCGTTTGCCATGATCACTCCGTTGCCGATGATGCAATCATGAGCGACGTGCGCCTGGGCCATGAGCAGACAATCGTCTCCGATTTGCGTCAGCATGCCGCCACCCGCGGTACCGCGATGAACGGTTACGAATTCTCGAATGTGGTTCCGGCGGCCAATACGAGTTTCTGATGGCTCGCCTTTGTACTTCAAATCCTGCGGCGCCATGCCAATGGAAACAAACGGAAATAGGCGCGTGCCAGCCCCTACAAAAGTACGGCCTTCAACTACGCAGTGCGACTCTAACCTGACATCATCTTCCAGCTCGACCTCTTCGCCGACGATTGAATACGGGCCGATATAGCAACCGTCGCCAATACGCGCGCGCGGGCTGATAACAGCGCTGGGATGAACATTACTGGACTTGGTGGCAACTGCCATAGTTGCTTGGATCGTGGAAGAGGAACTAATGCCGGTTAAGGGTTCAAACCGCGGAAGCGCGATCGGCGATCATGCTCATAATGTCCGCGTCCGCTACCAACTGGCCATCGACTTTCGCCTCGCCACGCATACGTTGTATGCGGGAACCAATGCGCAACGCGGTAACTTCAAGCGTCAAAGTATCGCCGGGGACGACAGGTTTGCGAAATCGTGCCTCGCGAATTCCGGTAAACAATACGAGCTTGGAGTCGCGATCTTCGATCTCGCGCAACGCCAAAACTGCTCCAACCTGCGCCAAGGCCTCAACCACCAGCACGCCCGGCATTACCGGCGCACCGGGAAAATGACCCTGAAAAAACGGCTCGTTAATACTGACTTGTTTTATGCCGACGATACGTTCGCGCGGCACTAATTCGATTATCCGGTCTACCAGTAGGAACGGATAACGATGCGGTAGTAATTCTTGTATGGCCTGGGAATCGAGAATGGTTGCCATGATGTAAAGAGACGCGGGATGCGGAAACTATGCCGCACCACCGCGTCTTAACTCACCTGGTTTCCGCCGAAGAACTAAGGTTGTGGCGTGACCGATGCGGTTGCCGGATTCTTGCTATTAAACTCGTTAATGAAGGCCCGGGTAATGTCCAGTGTGTCAGCGGCGTAAACGAGCGGCACAGCACTGCCATCGATGATCACGTTGATATTGTGCTGCTTCGCGTAAGCCTCGAGTGCCTTACCGATATCGTCCTGAAGCGGTTGAAATATGTCCTGCTTGCGCTTGTTATAAGCAGCCTGGGCATCTTCGCCCTTGCGCTGATAATCCTTTTTTAATTGCTCAAGCGTATCAATCTTTGCCTGGATTGATTTCGGATCGACCACCGAGCTGGCGGCCTGGGCCTGGTTCACTTCATTGGTCAGCGTTGTAATGCGCTGCTGCATTGTCTGCAGCTCAGTCTGGCGCGGCTGAAACTCGCGGTTCAGGGTCGTAACCAGCGTATTAAAGCGGGCAATTCCAGTCTTGGCGTCCAAAAAAGCATCCGAGTAAATCAATGCTATTTTGCTTTCGGGAATTGTGGCCGAAGTTTGCGCGGGGGCCTGCGCCGGAGCCGCAGGTTTTGGTTGCGCAAATACCGCGGAAAAGCTAAATGCCAGCACAAATGCGAAAGCGGCTATTAAACGATCTATCTTCATAACTTTTTGTAATGCTCCTTAAATCAAAGCGGTGAGTCGACTGACTGACTTAGTTGTTCAGACTACCGCGCAGGTTGGCTTTAAATGATCAAAAGGTGCGCCCAACACTGAAACGTATGACTTTCTTTTTCTCATTAAAGGTGAATGGAAATCCTTCGATTACTTGGTCCTGCCGCGCATTTGGATTATACGCAAAGATCAGACGAAAAGGCACGTTGATGACGGGCACCTGAACGCGAACTTCCATGCCCAGGCTGGCGCGATAATCGCCGATACCTGCGAATAAACTCTGCGACAGCCGCACCGCGGTGTTGGTTTGTGCCTGGCCACGAAGAAAGACTGGCAAAAAACCAAAAGGCAGGCCTGTATTTGGGTCAAATGGTCCGAGGGCGCGAGCGTTATCGAGCTCCTGCGTTGTGATTAGACGATTGTCGCGCAGTACGAGTGCCGCTCCGGAAATCAGGGCCAGGCTGGTGTTTGAGCCACAAGCCGCCAGCGTTGACAAGCTGGCGAGGGCCACGCCTCCGAGAGAGCCGGGTCGGTCGCACCTAATCGCTCCAATAGAACTTAGGAAAGGTTGGTCATCCAGGAAGTTGCTGGAAAAGAACTGATCTTTTTTAGACCGCAGATTGAAAGCCGAACCGATATCGGCAAACGCTGCCAAACTTACCGTGCGCCCGAACACCGGAATGCGGTATTCAAAGTTTCCCAGTAGTTGTGTATCGCCTCCTATTGGCGTAAACGACCGCGACAGCTGAGCGACGTTGTTACCTGTCATGCCGGTAAAGGTGCCGACGCTTGCCAATGATGCCGGGACGCCCGGCACGGGCACCGCCGTGCCTGACGCGTTGGATGCCAACACTACATTTTGCGAGGTTACGAACGTATCCAACGGCGCCAACGGCGTAATCGAACGAACGTTGTAACCGCGAATACTGAATTCATCCCCGAGGAAGAAGCGCTCGAAAATCGGCACGCCATCTACAAACGCCAGCGAGTTTGAGTTCCTTACTTTTGCACTGGTTGCAAAACTGCCGACTGTGGAAGCGATTAAACGAAAACCGAATACATGCGGGTTTTCCGAACGTTTGTTATGGACCGGGATGTACTGGGTGTACGACAGTGTCGGTTGATAAGTACGCACGTCGCCGCCAAGGCCCGCCAGGGCGGCCGTGAGCGAAAGCTCCCGACCCTGGGTCGGATCGATGCTGCCGTTTCGCGTGTCATAGACAAAACTAAGAGTGCCGCGACTCGTAATGATGTTCGGCTGAGAATAAACAACCGGAATAAACTGCGTTGGCTTCGACGGATCCGAATTCACTTTCGGATCTGTCACGCTCGACATCGAGAATTGATAAGACCCGCCCACGCGTGAGAACTGAGTGAAGCGGCGCTTGCGATAAAACTCGGACAAGGGAGCACTGACAAAGAGCGATCCGCCGTACGAGGTACGCGTGAAAAGATTGTCTTCGCTGGTATTGAAGAAGTCGAAAGTGGAGCCTGAGGCGCCCTGCTGCGCATTAATATTCTGGGACAGGAAAGTTCCTTCGCCGAAAAACTTCTGCGTGGTGGCAAACAGTGAAAAGCCAGCCGTTATTGGCCGATTCTTGATATATGGCTCGGTAAACGAGAACTGCATGTATCTCTGCCGGTTGCCCGCGGATATGTTAAGCGAAAGAATCTCGCCACGACCGAGCAGGTTGTTAGTTGAATACTCGAGTCCGAAAAACGATCCGCCAATTCCCGACAGGCCGCCGTTGAACGAAATCTGTTGCCGGCCGCGCTCAGTCACTTTCAGGTTGATATCTACGGTCGCCTCTTCCTCGTTCGTCTTGAAGTCAGCGTCTTTATCCTTATCGATCGGATCAAAGTAGCCGAGCTGGTTGAGTTTTACGACTGAGTACTCCCAGGCGTTTTGATTGTAGATGTCGCCTTCATTTATCAGGACTTCGCGGCGTAGCACGTTGTCCCGCGTGAAAGTGTTGCCTACGAATTCGAGACGGCGGAGGGAAAACTGCTTGCCTTCTTCTATGGTAATAACAAAATCGACGATGCCTTCGTCCGGCTTAGCCGGATTGTCCTTGAAGGTGGGTGTCGGCTCAGCCGTGTATTCAATGAAACCTTGCGAGCCGTAAACCTTCTTCAAATTCTCGTAGAGCGCCTTGCCGATTTTCTCACCATTGGCCACGTCGTTCTTTTGTAGACCAATGTAGCTGCGGATTGCTTCCTCCGAGAAGATTGAATTCCCTTCAATCTTCATGTCGCCCAAACGGTAAAGTTTGCCTTCGATAATGGGTACCGTCACGCGCAAGCCTTCATCGGTGGAAGAAAGGAACGGCAGCGGCAGAATCGGAAAGCCGGTGCGCCTCGGGCCCACTGATTCGACACGCGGCTCGCCGTGACGCGCCTGCAAATAACCTTTTGAGCGCATGTAGTTGTCGACCTGGCGCAGGTCGTACTCGAGCTTTTCACGGTCAAGGATGTCCAGGCCTTTGAGCCGCGACATCAGTCCCGCTTCCTTGACGTACTTCATCGCGCCGCGAAGCTTGCTATCACTGAAAGTCGTATTGCCTTCAAACTGAACTTCGACGACACGCACGCGATCGCCTTCGTTAACCACGAATGTCAATGCTGTTGAAGTATTGGAGACCTCTTCGCGCCTTTGTTCGATGGTCGCGTTGGGGTGGCCATGGGCGGCGAGCAGTTCCTTGAGCACGCGGATCGCATTGCGGGCTTTCACCGGATCGTAAATGCTTTCTTTTGAGATGCCGACGCGTCTTTCGCGGAAAGCTTTCAGCACGTCGGATTCAGGCACGCTTTTCAGACCTTCAAACTGAAGATCGCGAATAATGGGCAACTCGACGACTTCAAATACGACGTTGATGCCGCCGCGCGCGCCCTCTTCAGTCAGGACGCGGGTCTTTGTCTTATCAAAAAATCCGAGCGCCAGAATGGCCTGAAGGTCTCGCTGTACCTGTTGTTCGTTGTAAGGGTCGCCGGGACGGGTTTGAACGTAGTAAAGGATGTCGTCTTTTCTCAGGCGACGGTTACCGATGATGTCGACAGATTCGACGAGCCGTTGATTTTGCTGGGCAAAAGTGGATCGCGGGGCGGAAACAATGGAGGTCAGCAGGATAATTCCGCTCACAAACATGAGCAAAAATCCGCGATATGAATGCATATGAGCCTTTTCCCTCAGAAGGTTCTTACCGGATCTCGGATACTTTCGGGGAGCGTATGGATAACTAAATTATCTTTGCGAAAATTAAGGCAAACTAACGGTATTGGTCTCGATCCCAATCAACTCCAGGGGCTGTGGAACCCTTTGATTCAGAAGCACAACGCTCTCGTTGCCAACCTTGTCCAGCAAAGTCGCGCATTATACCGAACAGGCGCTGTAAAAGTAAAAAGGCAAAGGGGAGAACACTAAAGGCCCTGGATAGCCAGTTCTCGTCTTTGCCTTGTTAGTTTTGCAACTTCGCCCGCTCGGGCGGGGTGATCAATGAATAAGTAAAGCGTCATCGGCGGTCTCTACTCCGACCGGCCGGTAATTCAGATCATCGCCATCTAAGAAGACTTCGATCAGGGACGCTTCGCGCAGGTGACCCTGGATCAACGCCTCGGAAAGCGGATCCTCGACGTATTTCTGCAGCGCGCGTCGCAGCGGCCGTGCTCCATATGAACGGTCGGCGCAAGTGTGATCGACAATCCAGCGCTTAGCTTCATCCGTCAGCCGGACTTCAAAACCGTGCCGCGACATGGTTGTGTTTATCTGATCAACTTGCAGCTGGATCACATCGAGCAACTCATGATTGAACAGCTCGTCAAAGATTATTATCTCGTCCAGACGATTGATAAACTCGGGATTGAACGTCTGTCGCACCTGCGACATCACCATTTCTTCCATCTTTTCTCGCGACGCCTCGCCGGTCCCCTGGAAACCCATGGTGCCCTTCTTTTGAATGAAGCGGGCGCCGATGTTTGAGGTCATGATGATGATGGCGTTCTTGAAATCGACTGCGTTGCCCAGGGCATCAGTCAATAAGCCATCTTCGAAAACCTGGAGCAGTACATTGAAAATGTCAGGATGCGCTTTTTCGATTTCATCAAACAACAACACCGAATAGGGTGAGCGTTTGATGCGTTCGGTCAACTGACCGCCTTCTTCATGCCCGACATACCCTGGAGGCGAGCCTATCAATTTCGAGACTGAATGCTTCTCCATGAATTCCGACATGTCGAAGCGAATCATCGAACGCTCACTGCCAAACAAAACGTGCGCCAGCGAGCGCGCCACTTCAGTCTTGCCCACGCCGGTGGGGCCAAGGAAAAGAAATGAGCCAACGGGCCGCAGCGGATTTTTCAAACCGGCACGCGAACGGCGAATCGCGCGCGCCAGCGCCGAGATAGCCGGCCGTTGCGAAACCACCCGCAAATGGAGCTCGGCCTCGATTCGCAGCAGCTTGCTCGTCTCTTCCTCTTTTAGCGATGTGACCGGAATTCCAGTCCAGCGGGCAATCACTTCCTCGACATCGTCACGTGTGACGCGTGCCGAAACCAACTCATCTTCGTTTCGATCGTTCTGCAAGTTCGCAGCGTCGCCGGGTTCGCCAGACCACTCGCTGATCTCATTCCAGTCCGCCAGGCTTCCCTGTTCCCGACGCACGCGCAGCTTGACGCGCGCCCCAGCCTCATCAATTACGTCGATAGCCTTGTCCGGTAGAAAACGATCGGGAATGTAACGATGAGACTGATAAACTGCGGCTTCGAGTGCGTCGTCGGTGTAATGAACCTGGTGAAAACTCTCGTAGCGCTCACGCACGCCTTCCAGGATTTCGACTGCTTCTGCTTCGGATGGCGGCGGCACTTTCACAGCTTGGAAACGCCGTTCGAGCGACCGATCCTTTTCAATCGACTTGCGGAACTCGCCCGGCGTAGTCGCGCCGATGCATTGCAGTTCACCCCGCGACAGCGCCGGCTTCAAAATATTTGCGGCATCGAGCGAGCCTTCCGCGGAACCAGCGCCAACCAGGGTGTGCAGCTCATCAATGAAAACTATGTACTGCGGATTCTCAACCAACTCGCGCATGATCTGCTTCAAGCGCTCTTCAAACTGACCGCGGTACTTGGTGCCGGCGACTATCAGCGAAAGATCCAGCGAGAGGATGCGCTTGTTCTCCAGGAACGACGGCACCTCACCACGCACGATTCTTTGCGCCAGACCTTCAACAATTGCCGTTTTGCCTACACCCGGTTCGCCGATCAGCACGGGATTGTTCTTAGTGCGACGGCAAAGAATTTGAACCACGCGTTCGATTTCAGCTTCGCGTCCGATCAGAGGATCGAGTTTATCGTTTGCCGCGTCTTCGGTAAGGTCGCGCGAGAACTCGACCAGATGCGGTGTGTCTTTTTTCTGCGAGCTGCGCGCATCGGCACCCGACTGCCGGGCAATCTCATCGCGCACTGCATTCAGTCGCAGGCCGCGCTCGTAAAGAATCTCGGCAGCCATCGAGCGATCTTCACGCAGCAATCCGAGCAGCAAATGCTCAGTACCAATGTGACGGTGTTGCAGGCGGTCGCTTTCTTCGTGCGCGTACGCCAGCACCCGTTTTGTTTCTGGTGCGAGCGGCAGTTCAACCGAAGTTGAGATCTTTTCTCTTAGAAGGGTGCGGCCTTCGATTTCTTTGCGAATTGATTCGATGGAAACCTGGGCGCGCGGGAAAAATCTACCGGTGAGCGTTTTATCTTCGCGCATCAGGCCAAGCAGAAGATGTTCGGGCTCAATTGCAGGCGCGCCAAACTGCGACGCTTCGTAGCGAGCGAAGAAAATCACGCGGCGCGCTTTTTCGGTATAGCGTTCGAACATTCGGTTGTTATCGCTGCAAAAGGGC
>DATAOU010000269.1:0-5599 GCA_036265575.1 Pyrinomonadaceae bacterium | reverse complement strand
GTCACTCCATTCTTTGGAGACATGATGCGGTGCATGGCAGGCGCCAGGTGCAAAGTAAACATAGAATGGCTTATCGGGAGTAAGTGAGTGCTGTGCCTGCATCCAATTAACTGCCTGGTTGGTCATGTCGGTGGTAAAATGATATTTAGGGTCATGGGGCGTCTCTACCCTTGCGACGCCATCGTAAACGGCAGGAGACCACTGATTGGTTTCGCCACCGATAAAACCGTAGAATTTGTCAAAGCCGGAATGGGTGGGCCAGCGATCATAAGGACCTGAAACCGAAACTTCCCATGGTGGCGTTTCATGATATTTACCAAAGGCTGCTGTGCTATAACCGTTCTGGCGGAGCATTTCAGCGAGGGGCGCTACACTATTGGGACGGATACCCGTATTGCCGGGAAAGGCAGTGGCCGCTTCCATAATGGCTCCTGCGTTGTTTACATGATGGTTACGGCCCGTAAGCAATGCCGTGCGTGTAGGTGAGCAAAGGGCGGTCGTGTGAAAACGGTTATAACGCAAGCCATCCGCAGCCAGCTTATCAAGCGTTGGCATGTTAATCGGTCCGCCAAAAGCGCTGGATGCGCCAAAGCCGATATCATCAATTAAAACGATGACAACGTTAGGCGCTTTTGCCGGCGCTTTCACTTCGAAACGCGGCGGTGCTTTTGCATCCCGGGCATCAAGCACTGTCGATTCAGGATAAATCGGTTCTTTAATGGGTAGAACGGTGCGATCTATGCCACTGGAATCAGTCGCGCCGAGGACTATACTTGGTTGCTCGACCGCACCAGTCACTGCTACCACTGACGTAAGCAGTGACACGCCTTTAATCAGGAGCTTGTGTTTGAAGCTGTGCATTTCCCTTTGTCTCATGGTGATTGTTCAGTTTTCTTTAACTCTCTGAATGTTTGGTTCTAGGTCGACGCCGAGGTCGTGCCTTCGGGCGGGGAAGCGTTGGGATGCCAGATATAATCACGACGTATAAACTCTGAAGTACCGGCGCAACCACTCGGCAAAACGAGGCGAACAACGGTTTCTCGGTTGCTTTAAATGCAATTTTGTCATGTCGGCGTGAGATTTCCATAGGACTTTAGGGCTATCTCCCATCAAGTTTGGAGGCAGGATTTTCCTCGGCTCTTATTCCGACAACGTTTCGAGCGCAACGCCGAGCCACCTGGCCGCGGCGGAGCGATCTGTGAACAAGGCGACGTGCAGCGGCGAATAATCGGTCAGCATGGCGTGAAGTTTGACATAATGTGTGCTGGCCGGACTCGCCACATAGAAGGCGGATTTCACTGCGGGCCTGGGCGCGGCCGAGAGACGCCGGCCAAGCGCAACGCGAAAGACAAAGTCAAAATTAAGATCAACGGCATCAAGTGCCGACAAGTCGGAGAATCGGTTGAGCGGTTCGCGGTTACGTTTTTCGACGGCCTCAATGAACGCGACAATCTCGTTGATCATTGATTCATCCAGGATGCCGCGTGGCTTCCAGAGGATGAGAGACAGATCCTTCCGAAACAGAACGTGAGCGGGAAGTTTCAAATCATTCCAAGAGTAGACGCTACCGTCTTCTCGTCACTTCACGAGCTCAAAATCTACAGGCTTCCAGCTCTTGTCGAACCAGGGGTCCAGCGGTCCGAAGAGCCGGAACAGGGTGTTCCAACTCTTGCCCGGCCATGTCTGAACCCAATTGCCGTCGTTGGTACCGCGCGTTGTTTCCCACTTCAATAATCCATCGTCTTCATGCATAAATGTTTTGACTAATCATTGCGAGTCCGGATATACGACCTTCATCTAATTGAAGCCGACGGAAAGAAATTCTTATCGTGCGGCAAAACCAATCAAAGGAGACACAACTATGAACAATGTTAAGAAAATTGCAGTTTCACTATTAATCCTGGGCGCGATGACAGGATTTACACAGGCGGCGACTCATCATGAATCCAAGTCAGACGCAACTTTGCGGCTGAGCGGGGGCTCATTCGCCCTTGGAATCGGTTTCAGGTGGGGGTCAGGGACGTTGACCTACAAGGGGAAAAACTATCCGGTCAAGGTGAACGGACTATCGGTAGGCAAAGTCGGCATGACAGGCGTTTCCGCGTATGGCGAGGTTTTCAACCTAAAGCATCTTCAAGATTTCAACGGTCATTATGATGTCGGTGGCGCGGGCACCCGCGGTGTGACTATTGCCAAAGGGAAAGCTGGCACCCTCATGACAAATCATGCCGGTGTGATAGTCCGCCTTGCCGCCACACAAACAGGCCTTGATGTCAACGCCACCGGTGGCGGCGTTGATATGCAAATTCAGAGATAACGGGGTTGCCTGATAAACTGAGTGCGCCGCCGACGGCGCACTCAGCAATTTGCTCGAATGGCCGAGCTTTCCCCACCCGGCGCCGTGATTGAGATCGTAACGGCAGCCCGACGGGTGTGGAGATGGCCGTCTATGATGGGCAGCGCGCGCCTGGCCATTGTTGTCAGTCTTGCTTCTGTTTCATCTTTACACGCCCAATCCGCGAGTCCCGTAAGACAACCGCTTCCACCCAGAGCGATCTACACACCCAAGCCTGTATATCGTGCCGAATGGGCAAAAGAGGGCCTCACTGGGAAAGGCATAGTGTTGGTCACGATCGATAAGCAGACGGGCAAGGTTACCGGCGCGCAGATGCTGCAGAGCACTGGAAACAGGCAACTCGATGGTTCTGCCCTTGAAGCATATTCACAGTGGCGTTTCGACCCCAGAACCGTGACAGTGTCGCAACTCAAGATTCCAATAGAGTTTGCGAACCGCCCAAAACCTCCGACGGCCAGCCGAACGCCGCTGAAGCCAGCAATTCTCTACCCATTACTGATTCTCTTTGGTTTCGCTGTGGCGGTGATGGCGATGCGCGCAAGAAGGAAAGGATAGGATAACACTTGTCGGTGTGCCACATCCTGAAACTAGGGATGTCACAATGCCTTTACTTGCTTGTCAGTGTATGCCTGTCGCTCATGACACTCACGCTATCTGCCAAAGCAGGGGAATTTTCACAGAGCCGTGATCTGCCTCCCCTTAAATTGGCGGCGGCTGATCTCGATACTATTTTACACAAGACTCAGGCGCTTATCGCCGCGGCCAATGGTCCTGTAGCCGGACAGGAGTCTGTTCGAGAAAGTGTGAAACTTGGGGTCCACGGGCATGAGATCGAGATACCTCACTTCTCAGTTGCGAGCAGTGTTGCGTTCCCGAGAGAACTTTTCAGGTTCTCTTACACCTATCGTCGTCCCGATAAACCGATCTCATTCGTCGCGATCGATTTGGGCGATTACTCGCGCCGGGTGTCGGTCACCGGCGAAGCCTCAGATCAGGTTGAGTCAATCTCGAAGATGCTTGAAAACGATCTGCTCCGCCATTCAACCGCGATTGGTGGCGCCAAGTTCCGGCGTGTAGTTGGAGTATGCCTTTCCGTGGGTCTGCTGACGTCGCTTGGCCTTAGCGGCGCCTGTTGGTGGCGCACTCGAGCTCGCAACGCATTGGGGATGCTGATCTGTTCGGCTCTTGGCCTGTTGCTCGTGCTTCTCCTGCCATGGCACAGATACCTTCCCGGCTTTGCGCTTTACCAGAGTTATTCGCCTTTTCTCCTCATAAGATATGCGCCTGAGATCGCTTTCCTTAGTCTTCTGGCAACTCTTGTCGCAATCCCGCTATTCTATTTTCTTCCGCAAAACAAGCGGTAGCGACTTTGCTTGCATCTCCGAATACTCGCTCAATACGTTTCCGGCTTGCCGTTGTTGGGCCTCGTTGCTAAAGAACTTTCCATGACCGAAACAAGCTCAGGGATGGCGGAAGAGATCGTCTGGCGCGGCACATCGTCGCAATGGAAAAATTTCGGTGTATATCTTTTGTGCGGTCTCTTTTGCTGGCTCATCGTGCCTATTTTTTTCGCGATAGCCCGTTATCTCCAAACGAAATGCAAGATTTTCGAGGTAACCACCCAGCGCTTTAAGACCACGTCTGGCATTTTTAGCAAAGTCACCGAGACACTCGAATTGTATCGGGTGAAAGATATCGAAACGCGCCAGCCGTTTCTTTCCCGAATGGTTGGCGTTGAGAATGTGCAGATGAATACGTCGGACGCGTCGTCTCCATTTGTCTTCATCGAAGCTGTGCCGTCCAGCGTTGGACTCGCAGACAAAATACGCAATCAGGTCGAGATCATTCGCCAGCAAAAGCGAGTGCGTGAGATCGACATCGAATAGGGATACGCTGGGTGCGTTTTTGCGCTCTGAACGCGACCAAATCATGCTCTGCAATTGGCTTGAGCAAATTTTTACAGCCGTTAAGACTCATGGAGGCGCCTGCTGTGGTTATCTCCGTTGACGTTGTCGGTTTGCTGGAGTGCGTACGTCTTCGTAAGTAAATGCGTACATCAACGTGACGATTTCGGATGACCGCGATGGCGAACAGGAATCACTCACTGTGAACCGCTGGAAGCGTTGGCTGCCTGGGCTGCAGATCCTGAGGGAATACCAAGCCGCCTGGTTTGCGCGCGATCTGATGGCCGGGCTGGTGCTGACTACGATGCTGGTGCCAGTCGGTATTGCCTATGCGCTGGCTTCGGGCGTCCCCGGAATCTATGGGTTATATGCCACGATCGTGCCCTTGCTCGCCTACGCGCTCTTTGGTCCCAGCCGCATCCTGGTGCTGGGGCCAGATTCGTCTCTGGCCCCCGTCATTTTCGCCGTCGTGTTCCCTCTCTCGGGTGGGGATCCCATGCTTGCGGTAGCCCTCGCGAGCATGATGGCGGTGGTGTCGGGTCTGGTGTGCATCCTCATAGGTATTTCGCGGCTGGGGTTCGTCACGGAGCTTCTTTCCAAGCCGATCCGCTACGGTTACATGAACGGCATCGCGCTTACAGTGCTGATCAGCCAGCTGCCGAAGCTCTTCGGCTTCTCAGTCGATGGCATCGGTCCATTGCGCGATTTCGTGCGCATCGCCGAAGGCATTCTCGGCGGACAGGCGAACTGGACGTCATTCGCAGTTGGCGCCAGCACGCTCGTCGCAATCCTTTTGCTCAAACCTTACAAGCGCATCCCGGGCCTTCTGCTCGCGGTCGTCGCCGCAACTATCGTGGTCGGTATACTGAACCTCGACGCTACCGCCGGGGTCAAGGTTCTCGGTTCCCTGCCGCAAGGACTGCCATCCTTTGCCTTGCCGATCATTAGTTATGCTCACCTCAAGGAGGTCATTATCGGTGGCTGTGCTGTCGCCATGGTGGCATTCGCGGATACAAGCGTCTTGTCGCGGACGTACGCCGCCAAGACTCGCACTTCGGTTGATCCGAATCAGGAAATGATCGGCCTGGGCGCTGCCAATCTCGCCGCCGGCCTTTTTCAAGGATTCCCGATCAGCAGCAGCTCATCACGCACACCGGTTGCGGAAGCGGCCGGCGCGAAGACGCAGCTCACAGGAATAGTGGGCGCGATCGGGGTCGCACTCCTTCTGCTGTTCGCACCTAACCTGTTGAAGGATCTGCCCAGCAGCGCGCTCGCCGCTGTGGTGATCGCCGCGGCCATCGGCTTGTTCGAATTCGCAGACCTGCGTCGCATCTTCCGC
>DATAOU010000268.1:0-9581 GCA_036265575.1 Pyrinomonadaceae bacterium | reverse complement strand
ATTAAGAGTGATTTCGCTGCCGCAGCGAAAATTGGCAATCTCGGACTCATACGCTAACGCCAGCGGCATAGTTTTTCGCCCCGCTGGCATCGCTTCGCCTGTTTCGTTAGACTGCATTCACTCAATTTCATCAGCAGCGAGGTGGGCATGGAAATCGATAAAGATCGAATTACAACGCAGGAAGAAACCGGTGAACCAGCGCCGATCGATCAGGTTGAAGACCGGGTTGAAGCCGAAATGAAAATTCTGGAAGGCGACGCGAAAAAGCAGGTAGCTGACGGTTTGCAGGATGAGAAGCTCGCGCGCGAGGCCGAGCGGCTACAAAAAGAGGGTAAACGAGAACTCGAAGAAGCTAAGGATTAAACGCGATGGTGGGTCGGTAAAGGGGTCCAGCTGGCTGCGGCCCTAATCAGTCCGCAGCGCTTTTGTCATTAAGGGCTTCCTCGATCGCTTCTCTCATTTGCTTGGGAGTGTCCATGGGATTGAAACCGACAAAGCGCCGTACGATGCGACCGCTGCGTGCGATGACGAAACTTTGCGGGATGGCGTCGCGTCCCTGCATCAACGTGATTGCTACTTCCGGTGTGGCCCAGCCGATGCGGTAATCGACGTCAAAGTTCTGAACAAACTCACGTACCTTGTCGGCAGATGCGTCCGGATTCTCGGTTGATAATCCCACCACTTCCACGCCTTGGGAGCGAAATTCTTTGTGCAGCTTAACGAGCTCGGGAGTTTCCAGGCGGCATGGACCACACCAGGTGGCCCACAGGTTCACCAGCAACACCTTCCCGTTATAGCTTGAAAGTTTTATTGGCGTGCCGGTAACGGCCCGCATTTCCGCCGCGGTTATGCTTGCCGGCAGTGTCAACATCGGCGCGGGCGCGGCTGGGGCAACCGGCTGCGGCGCACTGGGATTATTCCTGACCACCGGCGCGGGCGTCTCTCGTTTTTCATCGCTAGAGCTGCAACTGGAAATTCCAAAGGCGGCAAATAGCGACAGCACAACGATAGTTGAAGTGACGCGCAACGGCGTCCATAAAGATTGGGTCTCAGCTTTTTTCGACTTTTTCATTATTGCTTACTCAGAAATCGGACTACGGGGAGACTATAACCGAGAACGGACAAATTGGGCACCTCAAGAGCAAACAGTGAACAGTGAAAGTAAACAGCAGGTCTTTTGAGTACCTAACTTCAATTGTATAAGTTCACTTGGCTGGCGTTTAGCTTTCTCCGTCTGTCTGCTGTTTGCTGTTTACTTCTACGATTTTTTCCCAAAGCGGAATGATTCCAAAACAACCGGCAACTCACCTTTCTCTCCTACATCGTCAACGCCCGACAGCTCGGGAGCGAGTGACGTGGTAAGCATACTAAGAATTGCCCCGGTGGTTTCGCCCTCACCGCGCGGAAGAAAAATTACGCGCCCCCATAACTGCAAATCGCCTTTCTCAGTTCCCTTTGAAAGACTCACAAAGCGAAACTCATAGGCGTCGAGCGAATTTACCTTGGTTGGACCTTCCGAGACTTTGCGATATTCCGGCAACGTCTTTGCAAGTCTGTTGCTGAGATCCGCTACTCGCTGCGGAAAACCTGCTTCATCGGCCGCAAACGTTCCCTTGCTGTTGTCATACCAACCTACCGCGAAGTTTTCCTGGGTAAAATCCGGAGGCAGTCGTCGTTCGACCTTGATGAAGCTGGCGCCCGATGGAGTTTTAGGAACGACCGTCCACTCGGACGGATAATAAAACGAGAAGTCAAAGTAATGTTCAGCTAGTTTTCCATCTAGTGCCGTATTGGAATTTTCGAACTTGACGGTGTTGGGCGGCGCGACGAAGTCAGGTTCTTTCTTTGGTTGTTCAACGGCGACACTGGTGTTGCTATTCGTATTTTCTTCTTTCGTTGGCGCGGTTGCCACGGCCGGACGCACTTCGTTCAAGCGCGGCTTGATTACCAGGAAGAAGACAGCCGCGACAGCGCCCACACCAAGGACGAGAAGCACCAGTAGAATTCCGATTATCAGCGGCAGTTTTGATTTCTTTTTCGCTACTGGGGGCGGAATTGGAATGCTCGGAGTGTCTGTTGCCACTGGTGCGCTTGGTCGTTGTGGCAACGGCGCGCTTGGAGGTTTAGCCGCAGGCGCCGGGTGATCGACGATAGTGCGGGCACCCGTGGGTCCGGTGTTCTTGGGCAGCACTGCAGTTGGCGCTGATGATGAAGTGGCGATCGTTGCACCAAAATCCGGTGGTGCTGCGCCGGCGGGTTTGTCAGCTGCCGGCGGCGGCGTGGCTGGTGGAGGTGCGCTCGGCGGGTTCAACGGCGCTGAGGAGCGGAACGTTGCGTTCGGATCAAAAGGTTGGTCCGCTACCAACAAGCCACCATCGATGGTGCAAAACTTTTGGTTGTCATCCGGGAAAGTGCGACTACACTTTGGGCAACGCTTCATTAGACGGGCTCCACTTTTGTGTTCTTAATAAGAAACGATGACGAGTTGGTCTGAACAACGAAACAAGTTTCAATTAACTTGCTTTCGAAAGTTTCTGTTCAAGTTCCTTGTTTCCCGGATCGAGTTCCAAAGCACGGCGATAAGCGCGCGCTGCGCTCGGTTTCTTTTTCACCTTCAGGTAACCGTCGCCGACTCCGGCAAAGCCATACTCGCCTGCCAGCTGCCGGCGGTCCCCGGCCGAAGCGAATTGCGCGGCGCGTTCGTACGTCTCCTCTGCGTCTTCAAAACGATCGAGCGCCAAATAGGTGCGGCCCAATAAATTAAAGGGTTGAAAGGCGCGTGGGCTCATCTCCGTCGCAGTCTTCAGGTAGGGTTCCGCTTCCTGATAGCGCTTGAAAACGACGAGCATGCGACCTAACAACAGCACTGCGGTCGGATTACGAGCGTCAAGCTCAAGCACTCGCTTCAGTACCGGCTCAGAGCTTTCCCACTGCTGTTCCGCTTGTAATGATTCGGCGATCAAGTTCAGCGTGGCGGGGTCTTTGGCGAGCTGAATGGCGCGTTCATACAGCGGCGTGGCTTCATCTTTTTTTCCAGCGTGTTTAAGCGCTCGCGCCAGGTGGGCATAACCCACTGCGAATTCCGGATCGAGTTCAACTGCGCGCCGGTAAGCATTCTCAGTTTCATCGTTGAACACTCCGCGCGACTGCAGGGCAACACCGAGGCGATCCCAGGCAACCGCATTCTTTGGCTGCAACATAATGGCGCGCCGGGCAAAACTTTCAGCATCCGCAAATCGCTTTGCATTGCCTGCGCCCGCACGTGGCTGCACCAGCACTACGCTTAAGGCCACCAAAGCATCCACGTTTGATGCGCTCCACAAAACTGCATTGCGGTAAGCAGCTTCCGCTTCATCCCAGCGTTGCTGATCAGAATAGATGTTTCCCAAACCATACGCGGCACGACCATCTTGAGGCTTTAGTTTGAGAATTCCTTGATACGAGTCTTCGGCTTCCGCAAAACGCCGCGCATCGCGAAACTGATTTCCCTTTTCCAGCAGTTCGTCAACGCGATCTTCGATTTCTGCAGCGGTGGGTCCGGTTGCGTGCGGGTTGGTTGTGGCCCGCCGCGGGTTCGGCGTAGTACGCCCGGTGCGCTTTCGGGTTTCGGGATTCTTAGGTCTAAAAATGCCGGCGCCGCCACCGACGTCTACGCCCACATCCTGCGCGCGAGCATCAAGCCCAGTCGCCGGTAAGCAAAACGCAAGCGCAATAAGTACCAAGGGCGCGCGAATAATCGAGGAAGCTCTCATCGATCTACTCCTGGTCTGTCGGGTAACTATAGATTCAACCACAGCGATAAAGTCGGCAGATGGCCCGGGCAGAAGCCGAAACGTGGCGGAATTGTAGCCTAAATTCGCGAAGATAATCTAACTAAGAAGTTGATTTGGTGGGAACAGACCTGGCCGGACACTGCGCTCAGGCGGAACGAACCAGACGGAAGCCGAAATTCTGATGTCTCGTGGTCGGCGGAAACCAATCGCGGTAAGTGGCGGAAACTGGTATCTGCCGGTCTTTGGGATCGCTGGCATAGGAACCGCCCCGCGCTACAACCCATTCTTTCGAGGCGGAAGGAATCTCGGCCGCATTGTTGTATATAGAGGCTTTTGAAGAAGTCCACTCCCAGGCGTTGCCGATAAGATCAACCACACCCCATTTATCCTTGCCGTCAGGATAAGTTCCTACTGCCTGCGGCGTAGCCTCTTTTACAACCGCTCGTTTCTCTTGCCACGTATCGCCCCAGGGATAACTTTTGAATTCGCCACCACTGCGCGCAGCAAACTCCCATTCTTCTTCCGTCGGCAGCCGATAAGTTACGCCGTCACGTTTCGAACGCCACGCAGCGAAAGCTTCAGCATCCTTTGGCGAAACATTTACTACCGGCCATTGCTCCTGGCCGGGTAGTGGTTGTCCTCGGACCCAATGGCTTGGAACCTCGTAACCCATGTCGCGGACAAATTCGGCGTACTCAGCGTTGGTGACTTCGGTACGGTCCATAAAGAACGCCGGTACTGTAACCGAATGCTCAGGTCGTTCCTGCGGTGGTCCATCGTTGCGGCCCATTTGAAACGTGCCGCCGGGAATCGCCACTAGATCCGCCTTGGTCGATCCGCTCCCTTTGCCAGGCGGATTCGTCGGTGGCGTTGTTTGACCAACGACCGGCGGTGTCGGCTTTGACCGGGTTAGGAAGTAAGCGGCGCCTCCACCGGCAAGCAACAGGACTGCGAGTACGATACCGCCAACCAGCAACATGGAATTGCCTTTGGCCGGTGCGCTCGCGCCGGGCATGGATTGCGAAACTCCTGGAAGCGAGCTTGCGACTCCCGAAAGACTGTTGTTGGCTGCGGCGCTGGTATTGATTCCCAGCGCTGGTGCGGATTCGGCAACCGTCGCTCCCGGCGGCATACTCGTCGCTAAGCGAGATAGACGTTCCTCGAGTTCTTTCGCTTGCCTTTCGACGCGCTCCATTTGTTCGCGCGCCTGGCGTTCGCGCTCCGCTCGCTCTTCTTCTTCCTTGCGCTTTTGTTCCTCGGCTTCTTTTCGTTTACGTTCTTTTTCCTCGGCCGCTTGCCGGCGGGCTTCAGCTTCGCGGTCCAATTCTTCGCGCGCGATTTGATCGCGTTGTTGCTGTTCTCTTTCGAACTCAGCACGCGCCGACGCAATTTGTGCTTGTTCTTCCGCGCCTAACGCTGACGAGCTAACCGTGCCCGCCATTGAATCAAATGCAATCTGCGAATTAGGAGACACGGACGAACCGCCGGTGCTGGCGACCGGCGAATGCATCGTCTCGCCGGTATCGAGTCGTCCAGTTTGCCGGTTGATGTGCAACGTCGCGCCAAAGTCGCCGACGGCGGCGCGCAATTCACTTAGGAACACTTCAACCGAAGGCGTGCGTGCTGACGCCTCCTTCTCCAGAGCATGCTGCACGGCAGCTTCCAGGCGTGGGGGCACATCAACGCCCATCGACTTAAATGTCGGTAACGGCAACGTGAGGTGCTTCTTCATGATCGAGGGAATAGATGAACCTTTGTACGGAACATCTCCCGCAAGCATTTGATAAAGAATGATGCCCAGGCTGTAGATGTCCGCGCGCGCGTCTGGCTCGTCATCCGACCACTGTTCCGGAGCCATATAAAAAGGAGAGCCCATCAGCCCGCTTGTCTTGGCTTGAATAAAAGAGCCAAGCAATTCGCCGGACTTAATTTTCGCCAAACCAAAATCAAGTATCTTCAAACCTTCCGAAACCGGCTGGCCCTTTTGGGTCATGATGTTCAGAGGTTTGAGGTCGCGATGAACAATATTTTGGCGGTGAGCGGCGGCCACGCCGGCTCCAATCGCGGAGGCAAATTCCAATGCGCGCGCGGGCGACATGACTTTTTCTTCAGCAAGAATGTCCTGAAGCGATTGGCCGTTAACGTATTCCATCACGAGAAAAGGCATGGTGCCGCGCACTACACCAAAGTCTGTGACAGCAATAATGTTCTGATGACGAATCGCGGCAGCCGCCAATGCCTCCTGGCGGAAACGCGTAACCAGCATCGGATCGTTTCCGACCAGATCGGGCAAAATTATCTTGATGGCGTGTGAAGTCTTGAGGAAGATATGCCGCGCTTGAAAAACAACCCCCATGCCTCCCTGGCCCAAACGCTTCTCCAGTTGATAGCGAGCGTCAAGTATTGGTTCCCCGAGCAGCGAAGGCGTGGTGGCATCGCCGTCCTGCGGACAGTGGTTTATATCATCGGGGAAACAGCGCCTACAGGCTGGGCATTCTTTCATCTATTACTCTATGGAAGCGGCGGCGGAGATAACATCGCTCTTTTGATTCTAACGGCTATCTTATAGAGCAAGCAACACTAAAGGCATGCCTCAACGCCTGGAGGTGGCAGCAGGCGACGTTAGCGAACCACGATATTCACCAACCGCTGGGGCACTACTATCACCTTTACGACCTGATGGCCGTCAATCAACGAGCGAATCTTCTCGTCATTGAGCGCAGCCGCGCGCAATTCTGCTTCTGACACTGACGGCGAAGTGATCAGCCGCGAGCGTAGCTTGCCATTGACCTGAACCGGGATTTCCAACTCTTCACTGCGAGCTAATTCCTGATCAGCCTGCGGCCAACGGGCAGAATTCAGCAAACCACCCTGGTGACCCAAGGCTTCCCACATCTCCTCGGCTGCATGAGGAGCAAATGGCGTAAGCATCACGACCAGCGTCTCCAAAGCTTCACGAACAACAAAGACCTCTTCAGCTGCGGCCGTAGCCGGATCGGTGTTGAAATCGCTGAGTTCATTAAGCAATTCCATCAGCGCGGCGACGTTGGTGTTGAAATGCAGGTCGTCGAACTCGTTAGTGATGCGAGCAATTGTCTGGTGCGTCTTGCGGCGTAACGCGCGCGCCGGCGAACTGAGTTCAGCGACCGCGGCCTCCGGGCTTCCTTTTTGTGAAACTGAATTTGAAAGACGTTCATGCCAGCGCCAAACCATGGTGTACACGCGACGCAAAAACCTCACTGCGCCTTCAATGCCTGACTCGGACCAGCGCAACTCATTTTCAACCGGGGCGGCGAACAAGACGAACAAGCGCGCCGCATCGGCGCCGAACGCCGCGATCATTTCATCAGGGTCGACGCCGTTGCCTAAACTCTTCGACATCGCCTTCCATTCGTCGGTTCCCTCAACAAGATTTGTGACCATGCCCTGTGTCAACAAACGCTTGACCGGTTCGTCAAATGAAATTAAACCGAGGTCGCGCATCACCTTGGTCCAGAAGCGCGTATAGATGAGGTGCATGACCGCGTGCGAGTCACCGCCTATATACTGGTCCACGGGTGTCCAATATTCGGCCTTTGCCCGATCGAAGGGGAGCGCTTCGTTTCGCGGATCGCAGTAGCGAAAGAAGTACCACGACGAATCGACGAACGTATCCATCGTGTCGGTTTCTCGTCGAGCTGGTCGGTCACACTTTGGACAGGTTGTATTTACAAACTCCGCAACACCCGCTAACGGAGATTCGCCGGTTCCTGTGAAGGCTGCATTTTCAGGCAACACGACGGGCAATTGATCGTATGGCACCGGCACGGTGCCACACTTCTCGCAGTAAACCATCGGCACAGGAGCGCCCCAGAAACGTTGGCGCGACACGCCCCAATCGCGGATGCGATAGGTGACGGCCGCTTCCCCAAACCCTTTGGCCTTTGCCGCGGCTGCCATTTCCTTAATCGCAACTTCCGAGAGTTTTCCGCTCCACTCGCCTGAGTTGACCAGAATGCCGTAGTCAGTAAACGCATGCTGCATCGCTAACGATTGGTCCTCGCTCGATGCGTCATGCACTATCGATTCCTGATGGTGTGACACTCGTTCGATTACTCGACGAATTGCCAGGGAGTACTTTTGCGCAAACTCGTAATCGCGTTCGTCGTGCGCCGGCACGCTCATGACCGCGCCGGTGCCGTATTCCATCAACACGTAATTCGCGACCCACACGGGAATCGTTTCGCCGCTAAAGGGATTGATGGCCAGCACACCAGTGTTGATACCGAGCTTTTCTTCTTCCTGGTCCACAGCCCGGCTGCCGCCGGCATTTTCTTTTCTGATCTTCTCGGCAAATCGTGCCACATCAATTTTTAATGCCGAACCTTCAAGCAATTTGTCGAGCAGCGGATGGGCCGCTGACAACACAATCGCTGTGGCGCCGTAGATAGTGTCGATGCGCGTGGTGAACACACGGATCTTTTCCTTGCTGTCCCTGACGGCAAAGTCGATGAACGCGCCTTCACTGCGTCCCACCCAATCGCGCTGGCGCTTTAAAACTTTTTCCGGCCAACCCGTTTCGATTTGCTTGATGTCGGCGATCAGTTGTTCCGCATAGTCGGTGATGCGCAGAAACCATTGCTCGAGATCGCGCTTCTCTACCGTTGCGCCGCAACGCCAGCACACGCCGCCGGATGATTGTTCATTGGAAAGGACTGTGCCTTCTCTCGGGCACCAGTTGACCGGCGACATCTTTTTGTACGCCAAGCCGCGTTCGTACATTTTCAGAAAGAACCACTGGTCCCACTTGTAGTAATCGGGGCGATGCGCTGCAATTTCGCGCGACCAGTCGTAACTGATGCCCAGACGCTGCAGTTGACCGCGCATGTGCGTGATGTTCTTTTCGGTCCACTCACGCGGGTTGATACCGCGCTTGATCGCAGCCTGTTCGGCAGGTTGTCCAAAACTGTCCCAACCGATCGGATGCAACACGTTGAAGCCTTGCAGGCGCTTGTACCAGGCCAGTGCATCGCCGATTGAGTAGTTGCGAACGTGGCCCATGTGCAGAAAGCCCGAGGGATACGGCAACATCTCGAGCGCGTAAAACTTAGGCCGCGGATCGTCGTTGGTGGCTTCAAACGCGCGCGATTCTCGCCAGCGCTCTTGCCACTTCTTCTCTATCTGCTCGGGAAAATATTTTTCGTCCATCATCCTGTCCTAACGGTGCATACAGTTAACATGAAATTGCCGGGAAGTCGTAATGCAGACCGCTGGTTTGCGGATGCATCTTACGCAACCTGCTGGCGCTGCGTAGTTCCCGAACCTAATTTGCTGTTAGAGGATTTCGCCGCTTCCGCGTGAGCGCGCCTAAGCGCGAGGCGGCAGCGGCACCGTTAGGACGAGCTTGGAGAGTTGGAAATATCGCGTCGTCGTCATGATGGAAATATTTTAGCGAGGCTCATCAGGACTGTCCAGCAGCTATGGCGCCTCGCCGTTATCAACAAACGAACGCAACATGTTTAGGTTTTGCAAATCAGCGCGCGGGTCGTCATAAGGCGTCTCTAAAATGAAAGCGGCGTGGGCGAGTTTTGGATGACGCGCCACGCGGCGCAACGCTTCGGCGCCGATGTGGCCTTCGCCGATGTGCCAATGTCGATCTACACGCGAGTTGTAGGGAGCGCGCGAATCGTTGAAGTGAATTGCGCGGACGTTTTTGGTTTTTACAGTGCGCTGAAGCTTCACAATCAAGGCTTCCAAACCGTCTTCCTCGCGAATATCGTAGCCGGCAGTGAACGCGTGGGCGGTATCGAAACAAACTCCAAGTGGAAT